>NZ_FMYV01000001.1:62912-362912 GCF_900102615.1 Geotoga petraea
TCTAAAAGTCCTATTAAATCAATCTAACATCAATAATGATTATATTTAAATTCAAATTCAGCTATAAATTGGTCATCGCCTGCAGGATATCTAACATCAATAATGATTATATTTAAATAAATACTCTTTACTTGAATTTTTAGAACCAAACAATTTCTAACATCAATAATGATTATATTTAAATTTGATTAACTATCTTTATGGATTTGAAACTATTTCTAACCTTTATAGTAATTATAAATATTGTTTAGGGGGGATTGTATGGAAGTGAATGGTACTTTAATAAACTATTATTTTCATTGTAAAAGGCAGTGTTGGTTACATGCAAATAGAATTAATCTTGAAAATGAAGATGAAACAGTAAAAATTGGAAAAGCTTTGCATGAGGAAAAGTTAGGGAAAAAGGAAAATACTGAAGTAAAAATTGATAATATTGCCATTGATAAAATCACTAAAGATTATTTAGTTGAAATTAAAAAATCAGATGCTGATTTTAAAGCGTCTAAATGGCAACTATTGTTATATCTTTCTGTTTTAAAAAAGAAAGGAATTCATAAAAAAGGGAAATTAGTGTTCATTGAAAAAAATAAAACTGATAAAAAAACATATTATTTTGAGTTAACCGAAGATAATGAAAATGATTTGAAGAAAATAATTTTTGATATTAAAGAATTAATAGCGAATGAAAAAATCCCTAATGTTGATTTTAAAAATAAATGTAAAAAATGTTCTTATTATCAATATTGTATGATTTAAACAAAATAAGGGAAAGTGAATATTGTAAAATACAATATTTTTATTATCTTATGCTTTTGAAGAGAAAGAACAGTTTGTTAAAACCTTAATTTGATAAAAAAATAACAGGGTCAATAAAGGAGGGAAACATGAAATCAAAATATATTATGACTATGGGAAATTTGAGCAGAAAAGATAATTCTTTAGATTTTAAGAACGAAAAAGGTCACAATTATATTCCAATTGAAGGAGTTAGAGAGATTTATATTTTGAATGAGGTTTCTGTTAATTCTAAACTATTATCATATTTGTCTAAATATGGAATTATTCTTCATTTTTTTGACTATTTTGGGCATTATACAGGAACTTATTATCCAAAGGAAAAATATATCTCTGGAAAATTATTAATTAAACAAGTTTATGCATTTACCAATAAAAGAGAAAAGATTGCAAAATCAATTATTAAAGGAATAATAGAAAATATTCATTTTGTTTTATATCATTATTATAAGCATGGAATTAATGAAGTAAAACCTTTTTTGGGCGATTTGAAAAAAATATATTTAAGGGATTTGGAAAAAGATATAAATATTTCACAAATTATGGCGATTGAAGGAGCAGTTTGGCAAAATTTTTATAATCAATTCAAATTTTTTTTGAATGAAGATTTTATTTTTAATAAAAGAGTTAAAAGACCTCCTGATAATCCAATAAATGCATTAATATCTTTCGGTAATTCCCTTCTTTATACTAGAACAATTTCTCAGATTTATAGAACTCACCTTGATCAATCAATTAGCTTTTTACACGAACCTGTTCAAAGTAGATTTTCTTTGAGTTTAGATTTATCAGAATCTTTCAAACCCTTAATAGTTTTTAAAACAATTTTTGATTTAGTTAATCATAATAGTTTAAAGGTTAAGGAACATTTTGATAATAAATTAAATTATTGTATTTTAAACCCACAAGGAAGGAAAATTTTTATAAAAGCATTCGAAGAAAGGTTAGACAAAAAATTCAAACATGGAAAATTAAAAAGGCTTGTTTCTTATAATACAGCTATTAAAATAGATGGATACAAACTGATAAAAGATATCATGGAAGATAAACCTTTTATTCCTTATATAGAAAAGATCAAGATATAATGAAAAATTATAATTATTCTTATATTATTTTAATGTACGATATAAATGAAAAAAGGGTACAAAAAGTTTTTAAGATTTGTAAAAAATATTTAGAACATTATCAAAAATCTGTTTTTATGGGAGAAATAACAGCATCGAATATTATTAAATTAAGAAAAGAATTAAAGAAAATAATCAATAAAAAAGAAGATTTTGTGGCTATTATAAAAATGATGAATGAAAAGAGCTTTGAAATAGAGAGTTATGGAAATGAAGAAAATGAAGATAAAGATTTTTTATAAAATCAAGCAGTAGGCTTATTAATTATCCTCTCAGTTGAATTTTCTCACTTGACAAAAACAGATATTATTGTTATTGTCAAGCGAAAAATCTACCAAATATCACTCGAAAAGTGTACCACTAAGGTAAAATAATCAAGAAAAGCCTTGAGAATCAGGTCTGCCTTGGGTTTGATTTATTGATGATTTTTTGATTTTAAAAATTATAATAATAATTAAAGAATCCACAAAAATACTGATTGAAAAAAGAGTCAATATACAAATTTTATAAAAAAATAACCTCAATTCAAATTAAAAATTGAGGTTATTTGATGAGCATTTCTTCAAGGACATATTTTACTTCTTGAATTTCTTTCTTGGTTAACATTCCTATTTTTTTGATAAATCTACTCTTATCTAAAGTTCTGATTTGATCTAAAACTATATGAGATTCTACGTCTTTTATTGTTGTTTTTACTCGAAAAGGATAGGTATTTTTTATCTTGCTTGTTAAAGGAGCAACTATTATTGTATTGAGATTATGGTTCATTTCATCTGGGGATATCACTAAACAAGGCCTAACTTTGTTTATCTTAGATCCTTTTGTTGGATTCAAATCGATCAAAAATATTTCATACTGTTTTATCACCAATCTATATCATTCCAATCATCTAAGTCATCATCTATTAAAAGATGGTCTTCTTGGTTCTCGTGTAGTTTTTTTGCTGCGGTGTCCCAACCCTCTCTCGTTTTTTTAACTGGTTTAATTATTAATTTATTTTCTATTATTTCCATCTCAATTTGTTCTCCAAGATCAAGCTCTTTAATTATGCTCGAAGGGATTCTTATTCCTTTAGAGTTCCCTATTCTGATTAGATTTGTTTTCATACATCTCACCTCTTTAATGTAATTACAATGTAATTATATAATAGTTTTCTTATAATTGTCAAATGATTATATTGTATAATAACCTCAATTCTTAATTTGAATTGAGGTTATTAGATTGTTGATTATTTTTTTAAATAGGCTATTCCATCTGGATGTATTCCTGCTTTTACTCTTGTTGTTTCTTCGAGTTTTTCCACATTTATAAAAGATATATCGTTGGTTTTGTTGTTGGCAACAAAAGCCATGCTTCCTGATTCGTTAAAGCACACTCCACCTGGCCATATACCTATCGGAATTCTTTTTATTTCCCAAGGTACTAATTGATCTTTCATTTTGTGTTTTGTGGCTATTACCGAAACATCTCTGGAATATCTGTTTGGAATAAAGGCATATTTTCCATCTGGGGAGAATACGATTCTTATTGGGCATTCTCCTGTTCTTCTTTTATAGTCTGGTTTTAATGTTTTTCTGTTTATGACATATAAGGTGTTGTCTTCTTGGTTTGCTACATAAACATATTTGCCATCTGGAGAGCAAGCCACACCCTCTGGACCTTTTCCAACCGGGAAATGCCCTGTTATTTCTTCTGTTTCTGTATCTATTATTGTTATGTTGTCACTACCAATATTTGGAACATAAATTGTTTTTTTATCAGGGGATGGTTCTATCATATGGGATAACTTCTGATAAGTGGGAAAATGTTTTATTATTTCATCTGTTTGGGTATCTATTATGAAGATTTTCTCTGAATAAGTGGAAGCTACGTAAAGTTTCTTTCCGTTATCCACTATATCCAGCCCATGTGGGAAATTGAAATCTTCATGAGTTATCCTTTTTGTTATCTCAAAACTATCATTGTCTATTACGTCTATAGTGTTACCAAGTGAGCAGGTTACATATGTCTTTTTACCGTCTTCAGTTACTATAACTTCGTGTGGATTGTGATCAGTCTGGATTTTTTTGATTTCTTCTTTTTTTTCTATGTTGATTATAGAAATAGAATCTTCGTCTTTGTTTAAAACTATAAGATATTCTTCCATATTACCCCTCCTTAGTTAGCTTTCCTAATTATATTGTACCATTTTTTATAACTAATATAAAATAATCGAGTAATATATTAACTAAAAAGTACCAGCTTTTGCTGGCACTTTCGTTAATTTATTATAGAGAATTTACATCAACCGAATTTATGTATGTTTCTATTTTATCTACAACATTTTTTAGAGCTCCATCTTTGAAAGGTAGTTCAATATTAGCAATTTCTATTAATTTGGTGAATGGATATTCTCCACCTGCTTTACAAAGATTAACATAATCTTCCCATGCTTTTTCGTGATCGTCTTGGTCTTTTTTCCAGAACTGGAGTGCGCATACTTGTGCTAAGGTGTAATCTATGTAGTAAAAAGGAGTTGCATAAATATGTGTCTGTCTTTGCCAGAAACCACCATTTTCTAAATACTCATGTCCATCATAGTCTCTATGAGGTAGATATTTGTTTTCCAATTCTTTCCATTTTTTTCTTCTATCTTCTGGAGTAACGGTTGGATTTTCGTAAACAAAGTGTTGGAATTCATCTACTGCTACACCATATGGGATAAATTTTAAGGCATCAAGCATGTGAATGTATCTTGCTTTTTCTGCTTGATTTTTGTAGAATAAATTCCACCATGGCCATGTGAAAAATTCCATGCTCATTGAATGAATTTCTGCTGATTCCATTGTTGGTATCCAATAATCTGGAACTTCTTTATCCAATGAAGAGTACATTTGAAAGCCGTGGCCTGCTTCGTGAGTTAGAACCTTTACATCTCCTGCTGTTCCGTTGAAGTTGCTAAAAATGAATGGAGATTTGTATTTTGGTAGTATTGTACAAAAACCACCGGGCCTTTTTCCTTCTTTACTTTCGAGGTCTAATAGATGATTGTTTATCATAAAATTGAAGAATTTACCCGTTTCTTCTGATAATTCTTCGTACATTTTTCTTGCGTTTTCAACCAGTTCATCTGATGTTCCTACCGGGTCAGGGTTTCCACCTTTGAAAGCATATGGTTCGTCGTAGAATTTGAAGTCATCTATTCCAACTCTTTCTTTTTGTTCTTTGTATAGTTTTTGTGTTAGTGGTACCAATACTTCTTTGACTTGTTGTCTGTAATTTTTAACCATTTTGTGGTCAAAATCAGTTCTTCTCATTCTGTCGTAACCAAGTTGAACAAAGTTTTCATAACCCAATTTTTTAGCTATTCTGTCTCTAACTTTTACCAATTTATCGTATATTTCATCTAATTGATCCATTTTTGATGCCAACCAATCGTATTTAGCTTTTGAGGCGTTTTTTCTGATTTCTCTATCTTCTGATTTTTCAAAAGGTGTCAATTGGGATAAAGTTCTTTCTTTTCCTTGGAATTCTACTTTTCCGGAAGAGATTAACTGAGTATATTGCATTTTTAATTTGTTTTCTTCTTTCAAGTCTTCGATTATTTCAGGTTTAAATGTTTTTAATTTTAATTCTATTAAATTGAAATAATGTTCTCCCAGTTTTTCTTTTAGGTCGTCTTTGAATTTTGAGTTGAACACCAATTTTTTGAATTCATTCTCAAGTCCATCTAATGTCGGTTCGTTTTCGTTTATGAATTCCACTTCTTTTTTGTAGAATTCATCGTTTGTGTTTATTGCATATCTTACATTTGCAAGGCTGAACATTGTTGAAAAATCTCTGGAATAATCGTTTAACTGGTGGATTATTCCCAGCTGTTTTTCAGCAGAGTTTGAGCTTTTAAATTCATCAATTAACTCTTTGAATGTTTGTTCGATTTCTTGAATGTTTGGTCTTTCATATTTCATGTTTTCAAATTTCATGTGTTCTCCTCCTTAAAAATATTAGTTAGCATTACTAACATTATAATAATATATGCACTAAAATGTCAAGAAAAATTAAAAATTTGGTTTTATAAATAAAAATACCAGCGTATGCTGGTATTTAAACATGGTTTTTTATGAATTCATCAGTCATTTTTTTTATGTTATGATACTGTTCCATTGTTAGCCCGGTTTCTTCTGCTATTTTGAAGGGTATGTTTTTTGCTTTTTCTTTTAATTCTCTTCCTTTTTGTGTTATTTCCACTTCGAGTATTCTTTCGTCTTTTTCGCTTCTTTGCTTTTTTACAAGATCTTTTTTTTCTAATTTCTTTATTAATGGACTTAAGGTCCCAGAATCAAGATATAGAGTATCTCCGAGTTCTTTTAAAACAATTTTTTCTTTTTCCCACATTACGAGCATAACTATGTACTGTAAATAAGTAAGGCCAATTTTTTTTAAATGAGGCTGGTAGAGCCTTGTTATTAACCTTGATGCTGTATATAGGGAAAAGCATAATTGATTTTCAAGTTTTAATTGTTCTTCCATTTAAATTACGCCTTAAGTAGTTCTTCGATATCTTTTTTCATACTTAATGGCTTTTTAATTGGAGCAAATCTTTTTACAACATCGCCATTTTTATCCACCAAAAATTTTGTAAAATTCCATTTTATATCTTTGCTGTTAAGAAGCCCTTTTACGTTCTCTTTTAAATATTTATATATAGGGTGTGTATTTTCACCGTTTACATCGATTTTGTCAAATAGCTGGAAAGTTACATTATAATTCAATTTACAAAAATTTCTAATTTCTTCATTGTCTCCTGGTTCTTGATTTCCAAACTGGTTACAAGGAAAGGCAAGTATTTCAAAATCTTGATCTTTGTATTCTTCATATAGTTTTTGAAGTTCTTCGTATTGTGGAGTAAAACCACATTTGCTCGCTGTATTTACCACTAATAAAACTTTTCCGTTGTAATCTTTCATGTTCTTTTCAATGCCCATGTTTGTTTTTGCCGAAAAATCGTAAAAATTCATATTATCACTCCTTGATTAATTTTATAAAATTTAGTTGTATACAATTAATTATATAATAATATTTTTAGTTTGTCAAATAATAAACGATATAATATTTTTCGGAGGTGGGAAAATGTATAAAGAAAATTTATTTAATGGTTGAGCAGAAAAATACGATAAGGATGTTTATAATACAGAAAAATTCCCCTTTAAAAATTATAAAGATGTACTTTTTAAAATTTATAATCAAATTCCAGAAGAAAAATCAAAAGTGTCTACCATAGTAGACACTTTTTGTATAAAAACGACTATTGCGATAGGCTATCACTGAATAAAACCAATTAAATATAAAGGTATAATGTTCCCAAACCCATTTATTTGATCATCTCTAAAGATATAGCCATTATCTATATTTTTAATTTGCTTTCTTGATTTATTCTTTCCCCCGATTTCACATTCAATAATTTTACCATCATAGTTTACTGTGAAATCTACGATCTTTGAAGCTTGAATTTTTTCAATATTTTTTATTTGAGAAACAAAAAAAGATTCTCTAATATTTCCCAGATCGGCAGAACTATTCCACATCTCTTCAGCCAAAGAGTAATAAAGATTTGGATTATAAAAAAGTATTTTTGAATTTTTTATGGATCTTAATTTACTATTATCTTCTCTTATTATATGGATTAAATCAGCTCTTTCTAATAAATCAAGAAATTCATAGAGGGTCTCTTTCGATACTCCTATTTCTTTGCAAGTTGAACTTACATTAATTGTTGGTATTTTTGAAGTTGTTAAAAAAGCTATCAATTTTTTAATTGAATTAATTGAAGAATATTTGATATTTTTAATTGAGCTCAAATCTTCATATATTATCTTATCTATTACATTATTTAAGATACTTTTATATTCTGGATATGAATAGTTATAAAAAAATGGATAAGCTCCTTGTTTTAGATATTCTTTGAATTCTCCTAGTATATTAGGTATTTTATTTTTTAATTCAAGTGATATTGTTTCATGATTTTCTATAATTTTTTCTAAAGATATTTTTTCAATTTTTTTGTTATGTTTTAAAATCAAAAATTCTCTAAAAGAAAGTGATTTTAAGTTATAAATCAAAGTCCTTCTGGATAAATCACCTTTTGCATTGAGAATGTCTATTTTAGAACTTCCCAAAATAATGAATTTTTTATCAGGATAAGAATCATATAATGCTTTTATTTCTTCTGACCAATTATTTTGTTTGTGGATTTCATCTATTATGACACATTCTCCATAGTATTTAAAATATTCTTTTACAGTATTATATATTCCATTTTTCAATATTAAAGGGTTATCAGCTGAAAAATATAAACATTTTTTTATATTATTATATTTTTCTATGTAATGTTGCAAAACCATTGTAGTTTTACCTGTACCTCTTGCGCCTGTAATAGTTATCATTCTTGCATTCCAATTTATATCTTTATATAAAGATCTTTTAAAATCTAAACTTATGTTTTTTATAATGTTATTTTGGATATTGAATAATTCAGATATAATATTCTCCATTTTTATCACCTCATACAAATTATATCATAAAAATGTCTACTGTAATAGACACTTTTTGTATAAAAACGACTAGTGAGATAGACGAAACAGTTGAGTTTGCTTTTTAACGATTTTGTACTAAAATATTATCATACCTGATTTGGAGGAGAGATTTATGAAAGATTTTTTGGTTTTTGATACTGAGACAACTGGTCTTCATCCGGGGAATATATGTCAATTATCTTATATAATAAACAATGAAAAAGAGGAGATAGCTAAAAATTTCTTTTTTACAGTTGATTATATAGAACCTGGTGCTAAAAGAGTGCACGGTTTTACAGAGGAAAAATTAATAGAACTATCTGGAGGGAGTACTTTTAAAGATTTTCTTCCTGAAATTGAGGAAGATTTTAAGAGAGTAGATACGATTATCGCACATAATATAAATTTTGATTTGAGATTTTTAAAAGCTGAATTTGAGAATTATGGAAAAGAATTTAATTACAATAATTCAATGTGTAGTATGAGAAGGTTCACAGATATTTGTAAAATTCCAAATTACAATAATCGTGGGTTGGGAAGATTCAAATGGCCTAGCCTTTTTGAACTAACGAAGTTCATGGGGATAAAAAGAAAAGATCTTGTCAAAGAAACAAAAAGACTTTTTAAAGACCCAAGGTCTAAATTTCATGATGCAAGATATGATACTGTTGCAGTTTATTTGAGTATAATAAAAGCTTTGGATCAAAAGTTGATATAGTTATTAAAAAGTCTCTCTAAAAATTCATTTTTACTTAAGTTGATTTTTTTTATTATATGAAATAAAAAAACCAGGCTTTCGCCTGGTATTATTGATTATGCTCTTGAAACGTATTGACCTGTTGTAGTATCTACTACTATTTTTTCACCGATATTTACAAATAAAGGCACGTTAATTTCGTAGCCAGTGGATAGCTTTGCTGGTTTAAGTGGATTTCCTGTTGAATCTCCTTTTTCTCCTGGTTCTGTGTACTCTACTTCGAGGGTAACGTTTTTAGGAAGTGAGAAAGATACTGGTCTGCTTTCATGGAATGAAACATTTACTATTCCTTCTTCTGCAAGGAAATTGACAACATCTCCTAAATCGTCTTTGTGTACTTCTATTTGTTCGTAGGTTTCGTTATCCATTAAAGCATAGAAATCCCCACTTTTGTAAATATACTGCATTTCTTTTTGATCAAGCATAACGTCTTCAACTTTTTCTGATCCTTTCATTGTTGTATCTAATGTAGAACCATTTTCCAAATTTTTAAGTTTTAGTGTAACTGTGGCAGAGTTTCTACCTGACCAGTTGTATTTGAATTTTAAAACAGAATACAAGTCTCCGTTCATTTGAATTACATATCCTGTTTTCAAGTCTGAAGCTGCAATCATATTTGAATTCCTCCCATATTTATTATTTTCACTTGTAATATACTATAAAAAGGTTACTTTTTTTATTAAAAAATCTTGAAGATTTGTTTTATTTTTAAAATGAAGTTTAATACATTCAAAAGCCTCTTTTAGTGCTGTATAATTTTCTTCATAAAAATCGTATATAGACTCTAACTCTTTCAAGTCTATTTTTTCTATATCGTTTAAATAATTAGTCATTTTTATATATTTTTGTTTTAATGATTCATTTTTAAAAAATGGTGAAATAAACTCAATGAAAGCTTTTACTTTTGTGTGATGTATATTGTCTTTTTGTTTGTAAGCTTCCCAGAAAAAAGGTATCCCAGAATTTAGAGCCAATTGAAAAGAGTCTTCTCCACGAATCCAATTATATTTCGCCCCTAAAAGATACGAATCAAATTCTTTTTGAGGTAAAAAAGGCATTTTTTTTAAATTTGTTTCTTTTTTATAGCCCCAAATTGTTCCCAATTTCAATATTTTCAAAACTTTTTCTGGTGAGTATAAATATACATTGTTTTTTGTTTTTTTTGTTGTACTGGTTAAAGGAAAATTCAATATCCCTGCACTATTATCTGATAACCCTGGAACTATGTATTCTACGGAAATTTTCAACCCGTTCACAAAACTCATTTTATCATTTGCTTCATCTGCCCACTTTTCCGTTGTGAAATAGTCTATTATGAGAGCTTTTTTAGAGCTTTTATTTATTTTATTTAAGGTGTTTTGATCTGGAATGTGTTGAAACATGAAAAATATAATGTCGTTTTTATCGTTATAATCTTTGAAATTTTTTATGTTTATTTCTGTATCTGGTACCATTTTATAAAATAAATCCACGTAATCTGTGTATATGGTGATATCTTTTGGAGTTATTATTTTTGTCATTGCTTTTGCCAGCCTAATTGTGAATCCAGCGTCTCCAAAGTTATCTATTATAGTTGAAAAAATGCCCAACTTCATTTTGATTCCCACTTTTTCAAATAGAAATCCACAGTTTCTTCAAGTTCTTCTGCAAAATTTCTTCTGTTATATTTGATTATACTTCTCAGTTTATCATCATTCATCTTGTATCTGAAATCATGGTATAT
This sequence comes from Geotoga petraea, assembly GCF_900102615.1. Classification (NCBI taxonomy): domain Bacteria; kingdom Thermotogati; phylum Thermotogota; class Thermotogae; order Petrotogales; family Petrotogaceae; genus Geotoga; species Geotoga petraea. Next base: position 73,863 of record NZ_FMYV01000001.1, read on the forward strand.
TCTTTCATTTTTATAATCAAAATATTCAAAAAAATCATAGTTGAGATTAATTTTTTTAGACAATGTTTCGTGTATTAATTTCAGCAAATCAATATTTTTAATGGTGTTTTCTGAAGTTAAGTTGTAAATACCCGGCTCAAGATTTTTTTCGATTAATTGGTTGATGTAATAGCAAGTTTCTTTGGTATGCAACCAAGTTCTATAATGCTCTCCTTTATTGTATAAGGGGAATTTTTCATTTTCAACTAATGCATTAATGTATTTGGGTATTAGTTTTTCTTTATTTTGATATGGTCCAAAATTATTTGTGAGTCTTAGAATATAAGCTTTAATATTGTGTGTTTTTCTGTACGATTGTACGTATAAGTCTGCTGAGGATTTACTAACAGCATAAGGGTTACTCGGCAACAATCTGTCTGTTTCAGCTTTAGGATGTTCGCTTTCTCCATAAACTTCGTCTGTAGAGATTTGAATAAATTTTATTTTTGGGTTGATAAAATTAAGTAGATTTAAAACACCTTGAACATTGTTTATTAAAAATTCATTGGGTTTTTGAAATGAATTATCTACGTGAGTTTCTGCTGCAAAGTTTATTATATAATCAGGGTTAAAATCATCTATAATATTTTTAATTTTTGAGTTGTTTATGTCGAGTTGTAAGAATTTAAAATTATCATCATGAATATCTTTTATTTCTGGATTTGCAGCGTATGTCATTTTGTCTATTCCAAAAATTTTATGATTGATATTTTTAAGAGTGTATTTTATATAATTAAAACCTATAAATCCTGCGCAACCAGTCACTAATAATTTCATGCAAATCACCATCCAAAAATCTTTAAATGTATTACAATTTTTTATCTTTTTCTGATATTATTAAATCTTTTTCTGAAATACCGTATTTTTCTAATTCCCAGTCGATGTTTATTTTTTTATCTTTCCAGCTTATTCTTTCTTCATATTCTGGCTTGTAATAATTATCTACTTTGTAATATACTATGTTCTCTTCTTCTAAAGCTAAATACCCGTGTGCGAATCCTCTTGGAATTAAAATTGATTTTTCAATTCCATTTAAAGCAACTTTCCCATATTTTAAAAAACTTTCTGAATTAGTCCTCAAATCAACAAATACGTCCAATATTTTTCCCTTTACACAGGTTATTATTTTTGCCTGTGGATATTCTTTTTGGTAATGCAAACCCCTTAAAACATTTTTCTTTGAAAAAGCAAAATTATCTTGAATTGTTTTGAATCCTAAATTTGAATTGTATTTTTCTATAAAAAATCCTCTATTGTCTTCATATTTTATGTTTTCTATTATTTTTACATCAGGTATGCCGTTATAATTTGTGGTCTTCATTATATCCCTTCTTTCTTTTTTAAATTATAGCATAAGTATTTTTTATACATGCAATATTGTCGATTAAAATGGATGAGCCCTGATATATTTGATTTCTCTTAAGAAATCTGATTTTAGATGAAATTTATTTTAAAAACTTTTAATGATATAATACAATTAAGAGAATGAAAAAAATTTCATACTCTCATTTATGCTTTAAATAAAGGATAGAGAGAATAATTAGTTAGGAATGAAAATTATCTCAGATTAAAGAGGTGAACTCTATGGAAGTTATCAACTTGAAAAAAGTGGGAGATTTAATTACAAGTAATTCTTCTTTGATGATTGGCGGATTTTTAGGGGTAGGTACTCCAGAAAACATCATCGATGAGATCATAAGGCAAAAAAAAGAAGGATTAATTGTGATTGGAAACGACACATCTTTTGTAGATAGGGGAATTGGCAAATTAATTGCAGAGAAACTTGTGAAAAAAGTGATTACATCACATATAGGGACGAATCCAGAAACTCAAAAACAAATGATCGCTAATGAATGTGAAGTTGAATTAACTCCTCAAGGCACATTAGCTGAAAAAATTAGAGCAGCTGGTGTAGGACTTGGTGGAATTTTTACTCCAACTGGGGTTGGAACGACTGTAGAAGATGGGAAAGAAGTAAGAAATATTGACGGAATAAATTATCTATTTGAAAAACCTTTAAGTGCTGATTTTGCTCTTTTAAAAGCTAAAAGAGCAGATTTTAAGGGTAATTTACAATACAACCTAACTGCAAGGAATTTCAATCCAATAATGGCATTGGCAGGAAAAACTGTAATAGTGGAAGTTGAAGAAATAGTTCCTGTTGGAAGTATTGATCCTAATAATGTCCATACTCCAGGAGTTTTAGTTGATTATATTGTTGTTGGGGGGAATAAATAATGGATAATAAAATTAAAATAGCTAAAAGAGTTGCTCAAGAATTAAAAGATGGAGACTTGGTAAATCTTGGAATAGGTCTTCCTACTCTGGTTGCAAACTATATCCCTGATGGTGTAGAAGTTACTTTTCAATCTGAGAATGGAATGGTTGGAATGGGACGTTCTCCTGAGGAAGGATACGAAAATAAGGATTTGACTAATGCAGGTGGAATGTACACTTCTGCTAATCCTGGGGCAATGTATTTTGACAGTGCCTTTTCATTTGCTTTGATAAGAGGCGGCCATTTAGATGTTACTGTTTTAGGTGGACTGCAGGTTGATGAAAAAGGCCATTTAGCGAATTGGATGGTTCCTGGTAAAAAAATCCCAGGAATGGGTGGAGCTATGGATTTAGTTACTGGAGCTAAGAAAGTTATTGTAGCTATGACACATACTGCAAAAGGTAATCCAAAAATAGTTAAAGAATGTAATTTGCCTCTAACTTCTATTAGAAAAGTTGATCTTATAGTAACTGAAATGTGTGTTATTGAACCTACTGACAAAGGGTTGGTACTAAAAGAAATAGCACCTGGTTATACGATAGATGATGTTAAAAATAATACAGCTGCTGATTTGATAATTCCTGAAAATGTAAAAATTATGGGGGAATAAAACAAAGGAGAAATTGTTTCACAATTTCTGTTGTTAGATGCTGGTTGTTAGTTGTAAGAATAATATGGCTAATTTCAAATTATTATTTGAAGCAAAAATAAATTAAATGCTTAGTTGAGGTTTTAACTTCCAACCTATAACTGCTAAATTAAAATATAAGACTAAAATGGAGGGGGTTTTTATAATGAATGAAGTTATGATCAGGGTAAGAATGTCACAAGCAGAAGCTCATTACGGTGGTAATTTAGTTGATGGTGCAAAGATGCTCCAATATTTTGGTGACGTAGCAACTGAATTATTAATAAGAAACGATGGTGATGAGGGCCTTTTTAGAGCATATGATAGCGTAGAATTTTTAGCTCCAGTATATGCTGGGGATTATATAGAAGTAGTTGGAAGAATTGTTAAAAAAGGTAAAACGTCCAGAAAAATGGAATTTGAAGCTAAAAAAGTTATTAAACCGAGACCAGATATATCAGATTCTGCAGCGGATGTTTTAGATGAACCAATTATTGTGGCAAAAGCATCTGGAACTTGCGTAGTTCCTTTGGATAAACAAAGAGGTGTTTAATATGGATAAACTTATTATAACGGCTGCTGTTACAGGTGCAGAAGTTACAAGGGATTTGCAACCAAATCTCCCTTTAACTCCTGAAGAAATAGCAGAAGAAGCATATAATTGTTATAAGGCTGGAGCCTCTATTATTCACGTTCATGCAAGAGATGAAGAAGGGAAGCCTACTCAAGACTATGAATATTATAAAAAAATAAAGGAAGCAATAGAAAACAGATGTAATGTTATTTTTCAGCCTTCTACAGGTGGGGCAACATGGCATTCTTTTGAAGAAAGAATGCAACCTTTGAGATTAAATCCAGAAATGGCTACTTTGTCAGCTGGTACCAGTAATTTTGGTGATGATATTTTTATAAATACTAATGAATATATAGAAAAATTTGCTGAAGAAATGCTCAAAAGAAATGTTAAACCCGAAATAGAAGTTTTTGAAAGAGGTATGATTAAAAATGCTCTGACTTTAGTTAAAAAAGCTCTATTAAAACCACCACTTCACTTTGATTTTGTTTTGGGAGTTCCAGGCGCTTGCCCAGGAGAAATTGAAGATTTGGTTTATATGGTTAGCAAAATTCCATCAGACTCAACTTGGACAGTTGCAGGAATTGGAAGATACGAGCTTCCTTTAGCTATGCATGCAATTGCCATGGGGGGACATGTTAGAGTGGGATTTGAAGATAATATATACTTCAAAAAAGGTGAAAAAGCAAAGTCTAATGCACAATTGGTGGAGAGAATAGCAAACTTAGCAAAAGAATATGGAAGAGATATAGCAACACCAGATGAAGCAAGAAAAATTTTGAACATTAGATAAACAAGGGAGGAAAATAAATGAAGAAAGGGAATCCATTTGGAACTCACAGAGTGATAAATCCTGAAGGTGCTTTGCCTCAACCAGCAAAAAAATTAGACAATACAATGGAAATCTATTCAAATGAAATTTTAATAGATGTTCAAACATTGAATGTTGATTCAGCGAGTTTCACTCAAATAAAAAATGCATGTAATTCTGATGAAAATAAAATAGCTGATATGATAAATGAAATTGTAAATGAAAGGGGTAAACTGCAAAATCCCGTTACTGGTTCTGGAGGAATGCTTATTGGAACGGTTAAAGAAATCGGACCAGATTTTCCAGATAAGAGTTTGAAAGTAGGAGATAAAATAGCGACTTTAGTATCTCTGTCTTTAACACCTTTAAAAATTGAAGAAATTTTAAAGGTAAACAAAAGTACTGACCAAGTAGATATTAAAGGTCAAGCAATATTGTTTGAAAGTGGTCTTTACGCTGTTTTGCCTGAAGATATTTCAGAGAAATTAGCGCTGGCTGTACTTGATGTTGCAGGAGCACCTGCCCAAGTAGATAAGTTAGTAGAAAAGGATCAAACTGTATGTATTATTGGTGGAGGCGGTAAGTCGGGGATACTATGTACTTATCAGGCCAAGAAAAAAGCTGGAAAAGACGGAAAAGTTATAGTTATTGAATATTCTGAAGAAAATGCAAAAAGATTAAAAGATATGGGAATAGCCGACGAAGTTATTGTGGCAGATGCTACAAAACCAGTTACTGTTTATGAAAAAATTAATGAAATTACAAATGGTGATTTGTGCGATGTTGTTATAAATAACGTGAATGTAGAAGAAACAGAAATGTCTTCTATCTTAATAACAAAAGATGAAGGAGTTGTTTATTTCTTTTCAATGGCGACATCGTTTACGAGAGCAGCTCTTGGAGCAGAAGGTGTCGGAAAAGATATAAGTATGATCATTGGTAACGGTTATACCAAAGGTCATGCAGATTTAAGTTTGCAAATCATTAGAGAATCAAAACAAATAAGGGAACTATTTGAAAAATTGTATATTTAATATGGGAGGTTTTTTGATTGAGACATTTTAAAGATATACCTTTATATAAAGATGTGACACAAGAACAATGGAACGATTGGAAATGGCAATTACAAAACAGAATTACAGATGTAGAAAGTTTAAAAGAGGTAATCAATTTAACTGAAGAAGAAGAAGAAGGAATAAGAAACACTCTTAAAACTTTAAGAATGGCTATTACTCCTTATTATGCTTCTTTAATTGATCCAGACGACCCAAAAGATCCTATAAGAAGACAGGCGGTGCCAACAAGCAAAGAACTTAAAGTAGGTAGATGGGATATGTTGGATCCCCTTCATGAAGATGCTGATTCGCCTGTTCCAGGCTTAACTCACAGGTATCCAGATAGAGTATTGTTTTTAATAACTGATATGTGTTCAATGTATTGTAGGCACTGTACAAGAAGAAGATTTGCAGGTCATAAAGATGGTGCAAGAACAAGGGCAGAAATTGATGCAGCTATTGAATATATTAGAGAAACACCTCAGGTTAGAGACGTTTTATTATCTGGGGGCGATGCATTGTTAGCTGGTATTCCGATGTTAGACTACATCTTAACAGAATTAAGAAAAATAGAACATGTAGAAATAATTAGGATAGGAAGTAGAGCACCAGTTGTAATGCCTCAAATAGTTACAGATGAATTATTAAATGTTTTGAAAAAGCACCATCCTATATGGTTAAATACTCATTTTAATCATCCAAATGAAATTACTCCAGAATCTAAAGAAGCTTGCGAAAAGTTAGCCAACATAGGCATTCCTTTAGGAAACCAAAGCGTTCTTTTAAAAGGAATTAACGATAGTCCTTATATAATGATGGAATTGGTTCATCAATTAACTAAAATTAGGGTAAGACCTTACTACATTTACCAATGTGACCTCTCTCAAGGTATAGCACATTTTAGAACATCTGTAAGAAAAGGGCTTGGAATTATGGAAAGTTTGATAGGTCATACTTCTGGGTTTGCTGTTCCCACATTTGTTGTAGATGCCCCTGGCGGAGGCGGAAAAATAAGATTGATGCCACAATATCTTGTTTCCGAAACAGATGGAGCTGTAATTCTAAGAAATTATGAAGGAGTTATCACTACTTATCACGAACCTGAAGATACTGAAACAGACGTAGATGATGAAGAATATAGAAAAAAATATCATCTTAAAGGAGTTGCAGGACTTTTTGAAGGTGGACAAGTTAGTATGGAACCTGAAAGTCTTGAAAGAGGAAAAAGAATTAAAGAATGGAAAGCAAAACATAAGGAAGACTTAAAAGATTTAAGATGAATTTTTTAAATAGTTTGATGAATTTTGAGACTCTTTCTGTAGTTGGGCTTGAAAAAAATACTGGAAAAACTGAAACGATGAACTATATCATAGAACATTTAAATAACAAAATAAAACTTGGAATTACTTCAATTGGAGTAGACGGAGAAACTACTGATATAGTAACGAAAACTAAAAAACCAGAAATAACTGTATATGATGGAATGTTTTTCGCAACTACAGAAAAACACTTTAAGCTCAAAAAAATCAACGCAGAATTATATTATTTAAGCAGAAGAGAAACACCACTCGGAAGAATTTTAATTGCTAAAGCAAATGAAAAGGGGCGGATATTATTATCCGGCCCTTCTACGTCAGTATGGTTGAAAGATATTATAAAGGAAATGAAGAAAATTGATAAGATGAAAATAATTGTTGACGGTGCAATTTCAAGAATTTCTACATCTTCACCATCGGTTACAGAATCTGTTGTTTTGTCTACAGGGGCGGCTTTGTCTTTGTCAGCAAAAAGTATAATTGATAGAACTGTTTACAAAATACAGTTAATGAAATTAAAAACAATAAAAGAAGAGTTGATTAAAGATTTAATTGATCTGGAAGACGGGATATACTCTTTGGATAAAAACATTGAAAAACTACCCTTTAAAACTCTGCTATCTTTAAAAAATTTTGATTTAGATAAATACGGGTATAATTATTATATAACGGGAGTTTTGAACAACAGTTTTGTAAAAAAAATACTAACAAAAAATCATGTTGATAAATATACTATAATAGTGAAAGATTATACAAAAATATTTTTAGATAGTGCCACATTTAATAAATTCATTAAACTTGGTGGTAAAATAAAAGTCCTTCAAAAAGTAGATTTAAAAGCTGTTACTTATAATCCTGTTAGTCCTGAAGGATTTGTTATTGATTCTGAACCTATTATGAAATCGATAAAAGAAAAAACAGGAGTTACAATTATCGATGTGAAAAAGGATTTGATATTATGAGAGAACTTCTAAAAAAAACAGATGCTGAATATATTTTGAACCAAATGAATTTTAACTCAAATATGGGTAAAAACATTTTGAAAAAAGTGAAAAAAGGGCTCAGTGATAAAGATATTAAGTTTCATTTAGATTTAACATCAACATTTTTAAATTTCTTTGATAAAGAAGAAGAAATAATTGAAACTTTTAAATCAGCTATTTCTCACATAAACGATATTGAAAACACGTTAATTAGCCTTGGTCACAAAAAAGAATTAGATGAAATTGAGATGTTTGAAATAAAGAATTTTCTTTATTTCTCTATGAAAATTCAAAAAAATATACCAACAAATTTCAAAGAGATATACTTTGAAAATCCAGAGGACATTTTTAATATTTTAGATCCACAAAAAACTAAAATACATAGTTTTTTTATATATGATGAGTATTCTGAGTATTTAAAATCTCTTAGGAATATAAAAAAAGAATACCAAAAAGAAAATAAAACAGAGAATCCTGAATATGTTGAAATAATTAAAAAAGAAAAAGAAGAAGAACACAAGATAAAACAAAAATTGACTAAAGAATTGAAAAATTATAAAGATATTTTGTTGGATATTTTTAATAAAATATCTTTAATTGACTATTTGATAGCAAAGTTAGAAATAATAAAAAAATATGATTTGAGTAAGCCTATTTTTTCTAATTGCATTTCTATTAAAGGGATGTTTAACCCAAAAGTCTATGATGTTCACTTGAAAAACAATAAAAGATATCAAAAGATAGATTTCGAACTTGATAAAAAACCTGTTATTATAACAGGCTCGAATATGTCTGGTAAAACTTTATCCACTAAAACAGTAGCTTTGATTTCTGTTTTGTTTAAACTGGGGTTTTATGTTCCAGCAAATAAAGCTGAATTGAAATATTTTGATGATATTTTTTATCTTTCTGGCGAACTTGGATCTAATGAAAAAGGGTTGTCTTCATATGCTGGTGAAATAAAGTTTATAAATGAAGCATTTTTAGAGGCAAAAAGCGGCAAAAATGTTTTGGTTATTTTAGATGAACCAGCAAGAACAACTAATCCCAATGAAGGCACTGCTATTATAGAAGCTCTTATAGAAGAATTATATTCTAAGAATTGTTTTTTACTAATAACTACACATTATCCTCATTTAAAAGCAAAAAAGGCAAAGAAAATGAGAGTGAAGGGTTTAATGAAAGATAGATTAGAAGAGATAAACGAAAAAAATATTAATGATTATATTGATTATTCTTTTATTGAAGACGAAAAAGCGAATGTTCCTGAAGAAGCGATAACGATTGCAGAGATACTTGGAGTTGATGAGGGGTTCATCAAAACAGCGAGAAAATTTCTCGGATAAATTTTGTACAATAATTTTCAATAGTTCATCGCATCTATTTATTATTTTTACTGAAAAATCAAAAACATTAAAAGCAAAAAAATAATTTCGAAATATAAAAACTCAAAGTAGGTCGTTTTTTAACCCTCGCTCAACAATAAAATTGATGTACTGCTCATATTATCCATCCGTGGATAAATTCGCATGAAAAACATCCGTGTTTTTCAACATCAATTTTTACATTGTTTCACTCAGTAAAACTCCAATACTTTTCATTTTTATATTTCTTCATTATTTAATGTTAAATAATATATAGAGCCTTCACTAGATCAAAATAGTAGAAATTGTTTCACAATTTCTGTTTAGAGTTTATGGTTGGAAGTTGGAAATAAAAAACATTCTTCCAACAAACAACAAAATAAATTACAAAGTAATTTTTTATATAAAAAGGAGTGATTTAATTGAGTAAATTAGGGATAGATTGGTCTCTTGTTGAAAAAGCAAGAGGTTATGCTTCTAATATAGCAAACAGCGTCAGTGAATATGTTCAAAATTATTCAACTGTTTCTGTTGAAAGAACTATTTGCAGATTTTTAGGAATAGACGGAGTTAATGAAAACGACATCCCTTTACCAAATGTGGTAGTAGATCATATGAAAGAAAAAAATATTTTGATAAATGGTGCAGCTTATATTATAGGAAATGCAATGATAGAATTAAATCTTACTCCTCAAAAGATTGCAGAGAAAGTTGCAAATGGTGATTTGGATTTGTCGAAAATAACGCCTCATAAACCTGAAGAATCTCTAAAAAAGATTGAGCCTATAGTAATTTCAACAATTGAAAAAATAAAGGAAAATAAAAATTATAGAGATGATTTTATTAAGAATATAGGCGAGGGGTCTCAACCTTATTTATATGTTATTGTTGCAACAGGGAACGTTTATGAAGATGTTGTCCAAGCTCAAGCAGCTGCAAGACAAGGTGCAGATATCATAGCTGTTATAAGGTCTACTGGGCAAAGTCTTTTAGATTATGTTCCTTATGGTCCAACTACAGAAGGCTTCGGTGGGACTTTTGCAACTCAAGAAAACTTTCGAATTATGAGAGAAGCACTGGATGAAGTGGGCCATGAACTCGGAAGGTACATAAGACTTGTAAATTATGCATCGGGTTTGTGTATGCCAGAAATTGCTGCTATGGGGGCTGTTGAAAGACTGGATGTTATGCTTAACGACGCTTTATACGGAATATTGTTTAGAGATATTAATATGAAAAGAACAATAATAGACCAACACTTTTCAAGGGTTATAAATGGTTTTGCAGGAATAATTATAAATACAGGAGAAGATAATTATTTAACAACTGCAGACGCTTTTGAACAAGCTCATACAGTTTTAGCCTCAGATTTTATAAATGAGCAAATGGCTTTAACAGCAGGTATTCCAAAGTCTCAAATGGGATTAGGCCATGCTTTTGAAATGAACCCAGATATGGAAAATGGATTTTTATATGAATTAGCTCAAGCGCAAATGGTTAGAGAAATATTCCCTGAAGCAACTCCAAAATATATGCCCCCTACAAAGTTCATGACAGGTAATATTTTTAAAGGCAATATTCAAGATGCTTTGTTTAACGAAGTGTCTATTTGGACAAAACAAGGGATACAACTTTTAGGTATGATTACAGAAGCTGTCCACACTCCTTTTATGTCAGATAGGTATATAGCAATTGAAAATGCCAAATATATTTTCAACAACATGAAAAATATTGGCGATGAAGTTGAATTTAAAGAAGGTGGAATTATTCAAAATAGAGCGAAACAAGTTTTAAACGAATCACTCACACTTCTTGAAGCCATAGAAAAAGAAGGGCTATTTAATTCTCTTGAAAAAGGTGTTTTTGCAGATGTAAAAAGACCTATTAACGGTGGTAAAGGATTAGACGGGGTTTTTGAAAAGGGAGAAAATTATATGAATCCTTTCATTGAAAAGATGTTGGGAGATGATGTAAAATGAGTGGAGGATTATACAATATAAATAAAAAAGATTATGACAAGACTTTGGATTTAACAAAAGTTAAACCATACGGAGATACAATGAACGATGGAAAAGTTCAGGTTTCTTTCACATTACCAGTCCCATGTGGGGATGAGGCGGTAGAAGCTGCAAAAATAACCATAAAAAAAATGGGGTTACAGAATCCACAAATAGTATATTATAAAGAATTAACAAAAGGATTTACTTTTTTTATTGGATACGGTGAATTCACAGATACGGTTAATTTTGAAGAAATAGATGTTCCAAAAGTAAAAGTAGATAAAATGACAATGGAAGAAACAGATGAATATATCAAAGAAAATATAGGAAGAAAAATAGTGGTAATAGGGGCCAGTACTGGAACAGATGCCCACACAGTTGGAATAGATGCTATAATGAACATGAAAGGTTTTGCCGGACATTATGGCCTTGAAAGATACGAAATGATAGAAGCATATAACTTGGGAAGCCAAGTAGAAAACGAAGATTTTGTTGCTAAAGCCGTTGAACTAAATGCAGATGTATTATTGGTTTCTCAAACTGTTACCCAAAAAAATATTCATATAAAAAATCTAACAGAATTGGTTGAGCTGTTAGAGGCCGAAGGGTTGAGAGATAAAGTTATTTTGATTGCAGGTGGTCCAAGAATTTCTCACGAGCTTGTTAAAGAAATTGGATATGATGCAGGGTTTGGCCCAAATACTTTTGCAGATGATGTTGCAAGTTATATAGCAAAAGAAATGTACAACAGAATGTAAATATAAAATATAGCCTGACTTTTTAAAAGTCAGGCTGTATTTCTTCATTATTTTTAGTTGTTTATATTTTCTCAATAATTTGATTTATTGAAGAGTACTATTTATTATTTGTAAAAGGTATTATAAACACGAAAATTTGACAAACTAAGTTTTTACATTTCGTCTAATGTTTTTATTCCCAATAAATCGAGCCCTTTTCCTATAACAAATGCCGTTTTTGCGGCAATGTTTATTCTTGATTTTAATTGTGTTTCTTCCGATTTTATAACATTTACATTGTTATAAAAAGAATTGAAACTTTGAGCTAGTTCATATAAATAATCTGTTAACAGGTTAGGTTTATAAGCTTCAGCAGCTCTCAAAACTGCGTTAGGAAATTTGAGAATATTTTTAACAACTTTCTCTTCGTATTCATTTTCTATAACCAAAGTATTCTCAAAATCTTTTACATTAGCCTTTTTCATTAAAGAGCTTATTCTAGCAAATGTATATTGTAAATAAGGACTTGAATTTGAATTGAAACTTAACACCTTATCCCAATCAAATATTATATCGCTTGTTCTATTTTGTGATAAATCGGCATATTTAACTGCACCAATGCCTATTATTTCTGCTTTAGTGTCCAAGTCGCCTGTTGAGTTTCTTTCTTCTAACACTTCTCTTGCCTTTTCTTTTGCTTTATCCAACAAATCTTTTAGTTTGATTACATTGCCTTTTCTGGTTGAAAAGACACCATCGGCAAATCTCATCAATCCAAAGTAAACATGGACTTTTTCTTCTTTCCAACCCAGCATTTCTGCTATTTTAAAAACTTGTTTAAAGTGAGTTTGTTGCCTGTGGTCTGTAACGTATACTAATTTATTTACATCGTAATGTTCTCTTCTGTATTTTATGCAAGCTAAATCTGAAGTTGTATAAAGATAACTTCCATTGCTTTTTTGTACTATTGCATTGTGAAGATTAGCTTCTTCGTCAAATTTTACTACCAAAGCACCTTCATCTTCTTCTGCTAAGTTTTTTTCTTTTAAAATTTCTATTATTTCATGCATTATGTCATGATAAAAAGATTCTCCATTGTAAGTATCAAATTCAATCCCCATTCTTTTATATATTTTTTCATATTCCTGTAGAGAAACTTCTATAAATTCTTTCCAAAGTTTAGTATTTTCTTTTTCGCCTTGTTGAAGCTTGGCTAATTCAGTTCTGGCTTGTTCTTTTAATTCTTCATTTTCTTCAGCAGCTTTTGTGTATTCAACGTAAATTCTTTCCAATTCTTCAATTGGGTTATTTTTGTAGTTTTCTTCGTTTAAAAAATTTCTATAGCCTACAATCAAAGCTCCAAACTGTGTTCCCCAGTCTCCAAGGTGATTGTCTGCTATTGTTTCATAACCAACAAATTTCAAAATTCTCTTTATTGAATCCCCAATAACGGTTGATCTCAAATGGCCTATGTGCATAGGCTTTGCTATGTTAGGAGATGAATAATCAATTATTACCTGTCCTCTGGTATCTAAATTGAATTCAAAATCTTTTTTATCAAAATTTATTAGTGAAGTTATTATAAATTCATCTTTCAAAAATAAATTTATAAATCCAGGTCCAGCTATTTCTATTTTATCTATTACTTTTGAATCTTTAAAATTCTCTACAATTTTTTCAGCGGTTTTTTTTGGAGCTTGTCTCAAATCTTTAGATGTAATCATCGCAAAGTTTGTTTGATAATCTCCAAATTTAGAATTATTTGTTTCTTGAATGACTAATTTGTCTAAAAGGTCATTCCCAAATAATTCAGAAATGACAGGTTTTAGTTCATTATAAATGATATCTGTTATTGGTTTCATTTCATACCTCCGTATTTTTTTATTTATAGTCTATATTATTATATTTTATTAATTATAAGGGAATGTTTTTTTTAAGTCAAATTAGTATAAAAAAGCCTGCTTTTTTATACTAATTTCAAGTAGAAACAAAAATTAATAAAAGTTTTATGCAGTCAGATTTAAGAGTAAAAAATCATTCCAGGAACTTATTATCTATATATTTACCAGTACAAAACATTATTGTGTCATTTGGGATTTTTATTTTTATGTAAAAAGTGATATAATAAAAATCCCCAAATTTGTAAGTTGCCTTTATTAATTTATGTTAATAAATATTTACAATAACTATTACAAGGAGGGATAGACGTTGAAAAATTTTAGATTTTTAATGGTGTTTACGTTTGTTTTGATTTCCGTTTTTGCCATAGCACAGGTTCATATTGCAGTAATTGGTACTAGTGATACCCATGGAGCATTAACAAGTTACTCTTATACAGATATGACAGATTATGAAAATGTTGGTTTTGAAAGAATAGCCTCCATTGTTGAAGAAGTAAAAAATAATAATGAAAATGTAATTGTTCTGGATAATGGAGATACTATTCAGGGGAGTTTATTGACTGATGATTTATACAATACACAGCTATTTGATCAACCCCATCCATTGATTCAAGCAATGAATAAAATAGGTTATGATGCTTTAACGTTGGGCAATCATGAATTCAATTTTGGCCTTGAATTAATCGAAAAAATGAAAAAAGAAGCAGAGTTTCCTTTGCTTTCCGCAAATATTTACTATAAAAAAGACGGTTCTAACTTTCAAAAACCTTATTTAATAAAAGAGTTTAATGGGGTAAAAGTTGGAATAATAGGATTAACTACTCCAAATATTCCAAGATGGGATGGGCCAAAGGTTGAAGATCTCACTTTTAATGATATGAAAACTGAAGCAGAAAAATATGTAAAAGAATTAAAAAATGAACACAATGTTGATGTAATTATTGCAATGACGCATGCAGGACTTGAAGCAAGGCATGAAAATGAAGGTTCTGCAGCAAAAAGAGTTGCAGAAATACCTGAAATAGATGTTTTAATTACCGGTCATGACCATGTCCCAGTTAATGAAACAATAGGAAACACATTAGTTACTGCACCAAGAGCAAAATATGGGCAGGCTGACCAAGTGGTAAAAATTGATCTTACACTTGAACAAGACGGAGAAAATTGGAAAGTTATTAATAAAAAAGCAGAAAACATAAGTATAGCTGATTATGAACCATCAAAAAATTTATCAGAAATAACAGAAAAAGCTCATCAAGAAACAATGTCTTTCCTAAAGGACCCAATTGGAACAGCAACAGCAGATTTTCATCCTGATTACGAAGTACCTGGAATACCAGCTGGTAGAGTTCAAGATACTGCAGTTGTAGACCTAATTAATATAATTCAGTTGCATTATACTGGTGCAGATATATCTGCAGCTGCTTTATTCAAAGCTTCTTCGAATATTAAGAAAGGAGAAGTTTCTTACGCGGATATATTCGATATTTATAAATATCCAAACACGTTATACGCAGTTAATATTACTGGAAAAGAATTAAAAGAATATATGGAATGGTCAGTAAGTTATTATAATCAGTATAAACCTGGAGATCTAACTATTAGTTTTGATAAAGACATCCCAGCCTATAATCTTGATTTATTTCAAGGAGTAGAATATAAAGTTGATATTTCTGAACCAAAAGGTCAAAGGATCAAGAACTTAACTTACAAAGGAAAGCCAGTTAAAGATGATCAGGTATTTGAGTTAGCTTTAAACAACTACAGATATGGTGGATTAAAGAGTATGGGTATGCTAAGTCACGATGCTCACTTCCAATCTGATCCAAAATCTATAAGATTATATATTAGAGAATTTATTGAAGAAAAAGGAACTATTGAACCAAAAGTAGATTATAATTGGGAAATCATTGGTGTAGATTTTGATCATCCATTAAGAGACGACATTATTGAAATGATAAAAAATGATAAACTAGAATTGCCATCAACAGAGGATGCTAGAATTTCAAATATTGAATCAATTAATTTACATGAACTAATTAAAAATAATAAGCTTTCTAAAGATGTTTTAACTGAAAACAATTTAAAACTATATGAAGTAAAAGATGGAGACACCTTATATCAAATTGGATTAGACTATAATTTAATGTGGGACAAACTAGCTGAATTAAACGAGATGGCAAATCCAAATAACATTGAAGTAGGTAGAAAAGTTTTAGTTCCTGCTGAAGTAAACTGACCTGGAAAAATTAGGCTCAAAAATTACTAAAACCATATACAAAAGGATGCTTAGTTTCTAAATTCTAAAGGAACTAAGCATCCAAGTTTTTTGTACTTATTAGTATTTAAAAATGGGTTACATCTGTTAGACCCTTTTAATTTTATCTGCTTTGAAATCTTAGTATAATGTATTTTCTTGATATATTCTTCTTTTATTGAGATAATAAAGATACCTCCAAAGTGATTTTGTAGTTCTTAAACTTTGAAGGTATCTTTATATTTTTAAGAAATCTTTTGAGTTTTTTTAATTAATTATATTATATGGCCGTGATAACCAAGCTCTTCTAAATGTGACAATATATCTTGAGAAGGTTTATCCGTATTAATTTCAAATGTTTTTGAGTCTAAATCTACTGAACAATCTTCTACTCTGGCATCTTTTTTAAAAGCTTCTTCTATTTTCTTTTTACAATCCTTTGTTTTTGCGTTTGGTATATTTATTTTGTATCTCATAAAATCACCTCCCATGATTTATGAAAATAAAAAATTCATCTATTATCATTATTGCATGTTAATTTTTAGTTGATATAAAGTTTACGTAAAATTCTTTGTAATATTAAAAAACGATTATATACCACAAACTTAAATTCTAAATAATATCTTTACTTTTATTTTAAAATTTGATAAAATTATAGTGATAGCATTTCATTAGTACGTGATGTAAATAAAATTAAAAAAGGCAGGTGAAAACCCGTTGAATAAATATAGCGGGGAAAATATGGGAGATTATCATGAATCTTACGATGCTTTAGATGAACAAACAAAAAATATGACCAGAGCTTTAAACAGTTTGAAGGAAGAAATCGAAGCTATTGATTGGTATAACCAAAGAGTTGCACTTGCTACAGATGCCGAACTAAAAGAAATAATGGCACATAACAGGGATGAAGAAATAGAACATGCTATAATGACTCTTGAATGGTTAAGAAAAAATATGGCCGGATGGGACGAAGAAATGAAAAATTACTTATTCAAGCAGGGGAACATAGCTCATATGGAAGATAGCAAAGGAAACTCGGAAGAATCTGATGATAATATTTCAGATCAAGATGACGGTTCTTTAGGTCTTGGAAAAATGAATAAATAATAATTTTTTGAAAGGAGGAAAATTAGTATGGATGTATTGAAAAGAAATTTAGCACCTATATCTGATGGTGTTTGGACTGAAATAGATAAAAGAGCAAGAGAAGTTTTTGAATCATATTTATCTGCAAGAAGAATTGTTGGATTAAAAGGACCTTTAGGGTTGAACTATACGGTAGTTCCAGAAGGCAGAGTGGGGCCACATGACGAAAAAGATGGCGTTAAATATGGTTTATACAAAGTTAAACCATTGGTAGAATTAAGAGTGGAATTTGAATTAGATAGATGGGAATTAGATAATCTTGAAAGAGGTGCTGTAGACTTAGAATTAGCTTCTCTTGAAGAAGCAGTTAAAAAAGCAGCTCTTTTTGAAGAAAATGCAATTTATAATTCTTTAGAAGATGTTCAAATAACTGGTTTAAAAGAGTCTTCTAAGAATGAACCTATTGAATTAGGCGAATCAACTTCTGATATAATGGAAGCTGTAACAGATGGGATTTTGAAATTAAAAGAGTCTTTTGTTGGAGATAATTATGTTTTAGTTGTCGGTCCAAAAGTATGGAAAAAGATTAACAAATTATCAGAGAATTACCCACTAATGAGAAAATTAGAAGAAACTATAGGAAACAAAGTTATGTTTTCTCATGTTCTTGAAGGAGCCTTATTGTTACCAGTTGATCATGAAGATTTGGAAATGACTATAGGTAAAGATTTTTCTATAGGTTATCATTCATCTACAGATGAAAAAGTAAAATTCTACATAATGGAAACATTTACTTTCAGAGTTCTCGATCCAGCTATAATAGTGAAATTTAAATAATATAGGATATAATTAAAGCTCCCTTTAAAAGGGAGCTTTTTTAAATTAAATCGTGCAAAGACATATTTTTATAATTTGATTGATATTTTTTAAGAGAGATTTTTTCATTGAATTTTTCTTTCCAAAAGGTTTCAAATGTTTTTTTAAAGATTTTATAATTATTTTCGGCGACTGTTTTATCTTTTTTGTTTTCATCAAAATCCATGTCTTTTATATAAAGTTTTATTGTTGGAAACACTTTTATTTCAAAAAGAATATTTTCTAAAAACTGTTGATATTCTTTTAATTCTTTTTGACTTAAAATTTCTCCATTTTGTCTTTCAAAATTTTCTTTATAATACTTTATTAAGTCATTTGGAAAATTGGCTATTTTTATTGGCTTGTTTACTGAATTTATTAAAAGAGAATTGTTTGTTAAAATCTTTAATTCATCAAACAAATCTTGAATTAAAGATCTTTTTTTATTTTGTAAATAAGTTAGTGTTCTTTCGTTTTTTTCATTAGATAAGATATTTTTAACAACTGAAATTTCTTTTGTAAGTTTATCTACCTTTGAAGATTTTTCTAAAAGTAAATATATCGTTTCTTTATTCTTTATAGCTTGTCTTCTTAGCTTCATCTCGTTCTCGTTATAAAATATTTCCAAAGAATGAGAGCTGTTCTTATTCTGTATTTTATGATGATTAAAAGATATGTTGATGTTTTTTAATTCATTTGTTCCCAATTTTTTATTTAGGAATATAGACATAATTTCCTTGGTCAAGGACGATTTTTCTTTTTTTATTTTTTCTTTTATCATATTTTCTATTTTTATAATTTCTTCTGAAGATATTTTTATATTACCATTTAAAAGGTAAACTCTGTTTTCTTCAAAAAGTTTCTTCAATAATATTTTTGTTTTTTTTTCTGCATCTTCACGAGGCTCTATAAAAGTCGAGTACATGAAGTTGATCAAAGTTTTTTCCGGAATTCCAAATTCTGAAAAAAGAGTTTTTTCCAATATATAAAGAGTTTTGTATAGTTCGTTTGTTTCGTTGTCTTCAAATATGGCATCGTAAATATCTGAAATTTTTATCCATTTTTCTACATTTTTCTCTAAATATTTTTCTTTGATTATTTTGTGTATTGTGAAGATCAGAGTTCTGTTTGATAAATTTTTTCCTTGTTTAAGAATACTTTCCAAAACATCAATTTGATATGGTTGCAGAGGGTGTATACGAGAAAAGAGCTTTTTATTATTGTTGTTTTCAGAAATCTTGTAATTGTTTTTGATTTTTATTTCTGGTGTTCTATAAATTATATCTTCATAATTTTTTTCAAATATATCTTCAACAACGCTTTCATCATTTTTTTTCAATATCCTCTCAAAAAGTACTTCTTCTATATTGTAATCATCTAAGTGTAAATATAGAGATATACGATTTTGAACGGGTTTAAGATAATCTATGTTGCTGAATTTGTTCTGGCTTATAAAGATAAATTTTATATTTTTAAAAAAAGATTCTGAAGCGTGTATTAACCCCTGGAGGTCTAAAGATATATTTTTCAATTTTGAGTAAGATTCTATTTCATCAAAAATGAAAACAACTTTTTCTTCATTGTTCATTAATGATAGCTTTTCTAAAATTTTATCTGAACTCATTATTTCTGTTGTATGTAAATATTTTTTTGACAGAATTTCTGATATGTTTGCAAAGTTTGTATGCAAAGAAAGATCAATGTTGTAAGCTTTTACTGGTTTAAAGTTATTAATTTCTTTTGGAATTTTATTTGAATTTTTGTTTTTTAACATGTAGTTGAAAACATTTATAAAATGCGACTTTCCAGAACCAAAATCACCGTATAAGTTCACAGCTGATTTATCTCCATCTAAAAATCTAAAAAGTTTGTAATAGTTTTCAATTATTTGTTGGGTGAAAATATAATTATCTATATGTGGAGTTTCTTCTTCTATTTTTATAACGTTTTCAGTTGATTTTTCAAAATGTTTTAAAATATCTTTAATAAGCATAAAATCCTCCGATCAATAATTCAAAAATTCTTTAAAATTTTCAAAGAACTTGTTTGAATGTTCATAAGTATCTTCTACTGAGTATTTTTCAAATTTGTTTTTTAGAGATTTTTTAAAGAAAATAAGTTTTTCTATATCACTTTTACCATACTTATCTTCTATTCTTTTCAGATGGTTTTCTATTTCTTGGTCAATCTTTTTGTATGTTATTTTTGTAATATTTCTCGTATTGAGAAATAAAGAAAAATCAGTTTCTGGTTCATACAATAAAACTATGTAAGGTGTTTTTTTAAAATATTTATAATGCTCTTTTGGAAAAACTTTCTCCAGATATTTTTGTAAAACCTTTTTGTGGTATTCTTTGGTTAAAAAAGAATCAATATGGTATTTTTCCAAATGTTTGAATAGATTTTCATCTATTCTCAAAATACTGCTGTTTTTTTCGGTTGTATTTGTTATTATCTCATTTGCAATTAAAAATATAAATTCTTGAACAATTTTATTGTTTTTTGAAAAATCTATTTTATCCATTGATTTTATAATACTTGAAATATTATATCCTTCTAAGGCTAAAACTCTAACGATATTATCAGACAATTTTGCATTTGTTTTGTTTATGTCGTAGTTTAACTTTAGTAGATTTTCTTTTTTGTCAACGTCAAGATAATCTTTGAATTCTTTTTTTAATGTTTTTTTCTCTTCTTTTAAACCATATAATTCTAAAACCAAGTCGTTTAATTTTGATTCTTCTTGAAGTATATCATAATCGACTTTTATCTTTAAACGAATAAAATTGTTGAACATTTCTTCAAAATTATTTCCGAATAAATTTGATATAAAACTTTTATTGAACAATTCTTCGGGGAAAATTTCCATATTTTGTTTTTTTAGATTATATATTTTTTTTGATTGTTCAGTTATGCTTTTCACCAAAGACTTTTTGTTTGATAAATCTGGTACGGGTAATTCTTTTAGATCTCCAACTTCAAGGTCTACACTTCCAGCTAAGAATTTTAGAATGTAGGTAGTGAGTTTGCTGTTGAGCAAGCCTAAAAAGAAAAATATGTGTTCTTTATTTTTTGGGAAAATAGAACTTCCTTTGCAGTCAAACATCATGTTGGGGGGTAAATATCTAAAAGTAGAACCTTTTGAGGTTGTCATAGTGTAGGTTATTCCTTCTTTAAAGTAATATTGTTTAGAAGGAAGGTGATTACCCATGTTTTGCAATTCGGATTTGCTTTTTTCGTCAAAACTAATTAACCAATAATAGTTTCCAAACCAATTTCTATGTGGGCCCCCTTTTACATAAGGGATCCATCTCTTGGTAGATTTTTTGCCATCAAAGTTTATTTTTTCATTTGGTATTTCCCACTGAAACCTCAAAAATCTTTTGTTGTTTCCCGTAGCTATACCTTGCCTTATATCACAAAATTCTTCAAGTTTTTTTTCTTTAAAGATTTTATAAAATGGTTTGTCCAACCAATATACAAACTTTTTGCCGGGTATTTTTTTGAATAAATTTTGATCTACCTGGTGCACCCTACTTGAGTTATTGGATAAACTTTCAAGCAAATCTTTTTTAGATTCATTTTTATCTATTTTTGTAAGATCGATAAAAGTACTTTTTTCTACATGCTGTTTTGTTAATATGTATAATGCTGTATCTACTAACGCATAATCAAATACTCCTCCAAGACCGAAATGAACAAATCTTTCTATATTAAGTTTATTTAATATAAGATTTCTTGTCTTTTCATAGGAAGAAATGAACATAAAAGTTTGTGGGGTAATCATTGCAATTATCCCGTTATTATTAAGTAATTCATAATTTTTTGCTATAAAACATGTGTACAAATTCTTTTTGTAATCATCATAGAATTCTTTTATTTTATCTTTCAATTTTTCGTTATACTCTCTTGAGTCGGTATATGGAGGATTTGCTATGACAAGGTCATATTTTTTATTTAAAATTTCAGAAAATTTAGTTTTGTCTTCAGTGGTTATCTTTTTTGGAGATAAGCTTCCCATTATTTTTACCGTGGAGGTTGAGTCTTTTGGCGTAGAGATGTTAAAAATTATTTTATCTGTATAACCATCTTCAATGGCTTTTATTGTTAATAAAAATTTTGCTATTTGTACAGCTCTTTCGTCTAAATCTAAACCGTGAATGTTGTTTTTTAATATATTTTTTATCGCATCAACTTTTTTATATCCTTTGGTAATGTATAAATCTTTTAATTTATCATAGATATAAATAAGAAAATTACCGCTACCACACGCCGGGTCTATTATTTTTGCATTAATAGGATCTTTTAAAAGTTTAAAACTATTGTCAACCATGTATTTGACAACCCATTGGGGAGTAAAAATCTGTGATTTTGATAACATGTCTTTTTTGTCTGAGTTGTAAAATTGATAGAACCAACCCATTAAATCGTCTTTTTCCCATAAATCAAATTTCTCAAAAACTTTTTCGATTTTTTCTTCAGTTTCTCGATGGATCTTTATTAAAAATTTGTTTTCAAAAGTTTTAAAATATTCTATATTGTGAGATATCTCTTTAATCTGGTTATCAAAAGTATCAGAAGTTGGAGAGAAAATGCCCTTTTTTTTGACGATCTTCAAAGCTAAAAAAGCATTATAGTAATTAAAAACCAAGTTGTTAAGAACTTTTTCATAATCTTTGTTATTTTTTATTGTTTCTTTTAAAAATTCATAGTCTCTTTTAGAAACTAATTCTTCTATATAGAAATAATCCCCGTTTTTGAAGCCCAATAGTTCTAAAGAATTATCTATATCGTTTTCTATTAATTTTTTTGTTGTAATAGCTAAGTTTTTTATTATTTGTTGCATAAAATCCTCCAAAATTATTTTATCACTTCAAACTGATCTATTATTTCATTAGTAGGAGTGTAAATTTCTGGTGTGTCTTTTGATGGGGCATACGCTACAGAATAAATTGTAAATACAGCTTTATTATCATGTATTTCAACGCTGACGTAGTTTAGATGTCTTAACAGTTCAAACTCTTTCCAAGGTAGTGGTTCAGCTGTGTGTAATTCGTTTAATTTGGATCCTCCACCACCTGTTGTCACAAACTGTATGCCATCTTTATAATATCTTTCATAAGCATGTATGTGTCCGTTGAATACTGCGTCTACTCCATATTCTTTGAATAAAGGTAGCCAGTGTTTTGTGTTGTAATGCCCTTGGGGATAATTTTCTTCCATCTCTCCGTATTCTTGTGCTTGAGTCCAGAAAGGGTGATGGTAAGAAACAAAAATAAACTTATTTTTATCGGTATTTTTTAAATCGTTTTCCAGCCAATCTAATTGAGACTTGAATTCTGGTTGTGTTTCTGTGATATTTGAATCCAAAAATATGAAATGAACGTTTAAATAGTCTATGGAATAATACCTTTCGTTGTCTTTCCCTCCACCATCTGGTAAGTCCAGAGCATTATAGTATAAATCATCATTGTATTCGTGATTACCAAGGGCAAAATAAACTGGGACAGAGCCTGTTAATTTGTATGATGCTTCGAAATGATCTGACCACATTTGCTCATCATGACCTTTTTCAACCTGGTCGCCTACTCTTACAATAAAACTGGGGTATCCATGATTATTGTATATTGTATCTACTACGAGTTCATGTCTTTTGTTGTATATTTGGCTGTCTCCATAAACTACAAAATTAAAAGGTTCAATTTTTTCGGGCTTAGTTTTAAATTTTTTTATTGGAGAAAGAATTTTTTCACTGCCATAAGTTTCTGGTATTTCTACATAATAGTAATATTGTGTACCTGGCTTTAAATTCATAACTTTTAGTTGGTGGTACTCTTTTGGATAGTTATTTTGTATTAAAGCTACTTCTTCACCATCTTTAAAAATGTGTATTATGGATTTCGATGGGATAAGTGTCCTGTAGTTAAAAGTTATGCCATTTGTTGTTACTTCTGTTAGAGAAGGCATATAAAAAAAATCGTTAATTTGAGGTTCTAAATCTACTTCTGTAGACAATTCATAAAATTTATCACTTGAAAAGTTTTTGTTTTCAAATTCGAAATATAAATTAGACTTTTTTGGATAATATAATGTATAATTCCCTTTTTTATCGGTATAAGTCCTGGTTAAAATTGATTCAAAGAACTTTTCTTTTAAATTGATGTTTATAAACTCTAAATCTTTCGCATCTTTTATATGAATATTTCCAGTATATGTTTTATATTCAATTCCCTTTCTGTCCATGTAATCTTTATGTAGTGAGGCTATATCTTTTCCCACTTCAAAAAATCTGTTAAAAGTGAAAGTCTCTTTAGAGTTTAATTTGGCAAATTTAGGAGACGAAAATATTCGGTTTCCATTGGTGATCATTCTTTTTATTTCGTCATTTAAAGATCCATAAATCATTGAAGTGTTTTCAACCTGAATTGAAAATAAATTTTCGTTTAAAAAACTTTTAGACAAATAATTGTGGCTTATTCCATCATAATCTAAAATTTCATTCATTTTTAATAAATTAGCTTGGTCTGAAATGTTCTTTATCTCAGTTTTAAGGTTAAGAAAATTATTATTTAGAGTGTAGTAAGTAGTTACTTCAAAGTTATCTGACTTTTCAATAGTTTTATATCCATTTTCAATATCTTCAATTATATATTCATTTACAGAATGATTTTGTATAATAATGTCGTGATTGTTTAAAAAATTCTTTTTGTTAATATTTGAATGTATAGATATTAAATCACCGTCTTTGCTATCGATAATAACTGTCATAACAGAATTTTGAATAAAAATATTGTCGGAGTTATCTAATGACCCTTTAATTAAAATATTATTGGATGATAAAGAAAAAACCATAATTAAGAGAAAAATAACCAAGATATTCAACTTTTTCATCATCGTACCTCCATTTTATAAAAATAATAATTTTAGTATAATGTTATTGGTATTGTTCTTATTTTATTTTAATTTACTATATTATAATTATAATATACAAAAGTCTTTTTTAAAAGATATACTAAGTAATTAAATTTAGGAGGTTGTTATAATGAATTTTTTCATTATTACAGGAACATCTAAAGGTCTTGGCGAAGCTATAGCAAAAAAACTGGTATCACCTGACAATCAATTGGCTTGTATTTCAAGGACTAAAAACTTAGATCTTATCGATCTTGCTGATCATAAAAATTGTGTTTTGGATTATTATGAATTTGATCTAACCAGAATTGAGGAAATAAAAAGTTTGATAAAACAAATTGTTGATAAAATCGACAAAAACAAAGTAGAAAAGATCACTTTGATAAATAATGCTGGAACTGTAGAACCAATAAAACCTATGGGTAGATCAGATGATTTGGATATAAGCAGAAACATTACACTTAACTTAATAGCTCCATCAATTATGATAAATAATTTTATAAAATACACAAGAGATATTCCAGTGAAGAAAGATATAGTGAATATTTCTTCTGGAGCAGCTAAGAGAGCAGTTTTTGGTTGGGCTCCATATTGTTCATCTAAGGCGGGAATAAATTTACTTACAGAAACCTCTGCCCTCGAATTAGAAGATACTGAATACAGTGTTTACTCTTTTTCACCAGGTGTCGTAGATACTTCAATGCAAAAAAGGATAAGAAATTCATCTGAAGAAGACTTTGTTGAATTGAATAGATTTATAGGGCTGAAAGAAGAAGGAAAATTGTTGAAACCTTCATATGTTGCTGAAAAACTAATTGAACTGTTGGAAAATAATGAGCTTAAAAATGGAGGTATATATCATATGCATGAGTTTGTAAATTGAGTAAGCCCTTTTAAAAACTTGATTATAGTAGATTTTTATGGTAAAATTCTATTATAACTTGTTAGCCAAATTTATTAGGGGGTGTTTTTTTTAATGAACAAAAAAGAACTCATTACAGCTGTTGCAGAAAAAATGAATGCTTCAAAAAAAGACGCAGGAGATTTCATCGATGCTTTTATCGAAGTAGTTTCTTCTTCACTTGAAAATAAAGAAGAAGTAAAATTAGTTGGATTTGGTACTTTTTCTGTTTCTGAAAGAAAAGCCAGAAAAGGTGTTAATCCTCAAACAAAAGAACCAATTGAAATTCCAGCAAGAACAGTTCCTAAGTTCAAACCTGGTAACGAATTAAAAGAAAGAGTAAAATAATATTTTAAGAGGCTTATTAGCCTCTTTTTTTTATTCATGATTAGTTTACAATTTATATTCTCAATATTATATTAGCTTAATAGTTTTGTTTTATAATTAGTAAAGTTAAAACTCTTTTGAGTATGGAGGTAGTATTATGGATAATAAATTAGAATTCTTTACTATTAAAGATGAAGAAGATAATGAAAGACATTTTATGTACGTTGATACAATTGAGTTAGATGGTAACTCTTATTGGGTTTGTGATGAAGCGTATCCAGATGAAGATGGTGAAGAGATAGTACTTGGAGATAGCGTTGTTTTCAGAGTTACAAAAGATGGAGAAGATTTTATTATTGAATCAGTTGAAGATGAAGAAGAACACAATAGAGTTGCAGAAGAATGGGAAAAATTAGAAGAAAAAGATTTTGAAGATGGCGATTATGAAATAATTCAGGTTGAAGACGATGATGATGAAAAAAAATAATGGTGCTTAAGCACCATTATTTTTTTAGGTTTCACTTCTTATTTCATAAGGTCTAAGTTCGATATTACCAAACAATTTTTTTTCGTGTGAAAAATTAATGTATTTTCCGTTAATGTATTCTACCTTTTTTGGTAAAATCACATCATAATCTATAAATTCTTTTAATAACTCGATTAGAGACTCAGTATTTAAAACTGTGCCAATGTATAGAATTTTGTCATCTTCAGACTTTAATATTGAGGCTTTATTTCTCAAAGGTCCTGATTCCCATGTGCAATAAACTTTTCCTTTTAAAAGTTCTATATCTTCAATCCAATAATTGGAGATCAGCCTTTTTCCAGACAAAGAGATTTTTTCTTCTTCTATGGCTCCGAAATCGTTTATATTGAAATCCAAAGATTTTAAGTGAAATCCTAATTTTTCGTCAGATTTGATGTGGTTGTTGTATTCTTTTAAACCCGTCATGCAAGTTAGTATGGTTTTTTTATCTCTATTTTTTATTTTACCCATAGCCTTTTCAGAAAGATAGTAAGAGTATGGGATTACAAGAGTTTCGTATTTGCTAAAATCATCATCTTCAAAAACAATATCTACATTTTTCTTCATTCTTTTGAATGCTTCGTATAGGTTTATTACCTCCATAAAATAGTCAAAATCTTTCGAAACATTATTTATTTTGTGCATCCAATTACTTTGATAATCAAAATATATTGCTACATCTGCTTTTTCTTTTTTTTCAAATTCTATTTGGTTTAGTTTTTTTATCATATTTAATCTTTCAGAATTTTCAGTATCTCCATCGTATCCTATTATTCCATTATGAAATTGTTCTGCTCCATAGGGAAGTGCTCTCCATCTGAAATAGAGTAAATTGTTTGCTCCATGCATAAATGTTTGAGTGGAAGCATTGTTTAACCAATCAACTGAGTAAAATATATTTTTTTCTTGCCAATTAACTCTTCCTGGCTGTTGTTCCATAATTGTAAATTCTTTATTTTTTAATGCGTACATAAGATCAAAATTGAAAGCTGCTATCATAGGGTTGTAATCTTGAACTGGCATATAATTGTCGTATGAAATAAAATCGTACAATTCATGATGCTTTTTGTAGTCTATTTCTCCAAAATTAACCATAAAATTATGGGTGATGGGTTTATCTGAGTATTTTTTTATAATGTCTATTTGAATTTTTGCAAATTCACCAATTCCTTCCGTTGAAAATCTATAAAAATCTAAAACTTGATGAGGATTTAAAAAGGCATTTGTTTTTTTTGGCGTTTCTATTTGAGAAAAATCATTGTATTTTTGAGACCAAAAATCCGTTCCCCAGTTTTTATTTAGAACATCTACGTTATCATATATTTCTTTTAAATATTCTTTAAATGAACTATCACAGTCTTTACAATAACAATATGTCGTATTTTCGCAACCAAATTCGTTATCTATTTGCCAAGCATATAAACAGTCGTATTTTGAATACCTTTCAGCCATTTTTTCAACAATTATCCCAGAATATCTTCTATACACTTTGTTGTTATAGCAATAGTGTCTTCTACTCCCAAAATTTCTCACATGTCCATATTCATCTTTTTGAAGGATTTCTGGATGTTTTCTTATAAGCCAAGCAGGTGGTGTAGCTGTTGGAGTTCCAAGGATGATTTTCAAACCAATTTCTTCGGCTTTTTCGAAGACATGATCAAGAAGATCAAAATTAAAAATCCCCTCTTCTATTTCCATTTGAGCCCACATAAATTCTGCAACTCTTATTATTTTCACACCATTATTCACCATAGATTTCATGTCAATTTCTATTCTATTTTTATTCCAATGTTCTGGATAATAATCAACCCCAAACATCATTCCCCCCCCTTTGTAGAAGCTCTTATAACAATATCAGTATCGATTTTAACTCTTTCAGTCTTTTTGTCTGGTTTTTTCAATCTTTTCATCAAAGTTTTCACTATTTTTCCCCCCATATCAAATTTATCGTATTTGACAGTACTTAAAGAAGGTGTGATCATGCTTGATAAATCAAGATCATCATATCCCATGACAGAAACATCTTCTGGGATTTTTAGGCCTGATTCATGTAGCCCTTTTATAACTCCAAAAGCAAGCAAATCATTAAAAGTAAAAACGGCATCAAACTTGATATTATCTTTTACAGCTTTTTCTATGATCTTTTTCCCTTCATTTATCCTATGAATTCTATCCAATTTTCCAACTACCTTGTGTAATTTGTTGGAGTACTTTATGTTGTTTTTTTCTAATGCATATGTATAACCTTGGTATCTTTTATTTTTACCTATTTTAAAAAGAAAGTTATCAATCATCATAATTTTTTTTCTTCCAGATTTTATTAGATAATCAACTGCCTTAAAAGCTCCATTAAACTCATCGGTATAGACATTATCAAAAATATCACCGTCAAAGGGTTGCCCCGCTAAAACGGTATTTTGTTTTAAATTATATATATCATAATATTCCATTTTATTGTTGATGGGGAATAATATTAACCCATCTACTCTGTTTTCTAAAAGTGTCATTATATTCTTTTTTTCTTTGATTAAATTTCCCATTGAGTTCATAGTTATAACATTGTATCCATTTTTATCTGCTTCATATTCTATCCCTTTACCAACTTCAGAAAAAAAAGGATTAGAACCATCCGAGTAAATAGTTCCCAGCAGTCCACTTTTCTTTCCTCTCAGTATTGAAGCAGAATAATTTTTGATATAGCCCATCTTTTCAGCAGTATCTAAAATAATACTTTTGGTTTTTTCTGAAATATCGGGGTGATCTTTAAAAGCTTTTGAAACAGTATTTATTGAAACTCCAACTTCTTTTGCTATGTCTTTCATAGTTACAAATTTCTTATTCATTAAAATTCATCCTTTCTAATGGTTATTATTTCTGCTTTAAAAATATCTTTTTTTCTGATAGCTGCATCTATTTTTATTTCAGAATAAATATTTAAGCCTGATCTCATAAGTGCTTTGCCAGAATAAACTTCCCCTGTTTCATTTATGGTGTATTTTGCAGTATCTTCTAAATCTCTTAACTTTATGTGGTAAGTTTTGAAATTATTTAATGCTTTAGGGTTAATATAGATGAAAACTACTATATTTTTATTTTTAGTGTATTGTATAGCTTGATAATTGTTCTCATAAACAGAATTAAGTAGATAATAATCTCCAAATTGCACCGTTTCACGAATTTTTTTGTAAAACTCAACATTATTTTTGGAAACTTTCAATTCTTCTTTGTTGTATTCCATAAGGTTAGCACCAATCCCAAGAGTTCCAGACATGGCTACTTTGAATCTAAAGTCTAAAGGATATGTGTTTTTACCTTCCCAATCAGTCACCCAGCTTCTCATTGTTGATACAGGGTATACCATAGCGAATCCTTCTTGAATAAACTGTCTGTCATAAGGGCTTGTATTATCAGAAGTCCAAATTTCATCAAAATATTTCATGATGCCAAGGTCCACTCTTCCACCACCACTGGAACAATTTTCAAAAATTACATTTTCATGTTTATTTCTAAGGTAGTTTATTATTTCATAAAAATTTTTTGTGTAGTAGTACCATATTTCTTTTTGCTTATCTCCATTTTTTTCTGGCCATCCGGATTCAAAAACATAACGGTTCATATCCCATTTTACATATTTTATGTTATTATTATTCAGCAAGTCATCCATGAAATCAATAATATATTCTTTTACAGCTTTGTTAGCAAGGTTAAGCATTAATTGATTTCTTTTTTCAGTTCTTGGTCTATTTGGAAAGTTTATAACCCAGTTAGGATGCTCAGAATAAAGTTTACTATTTGGGTTAACCATTTCAGGTTCTACCCAAATACCAAAATCCATTCCAAGATTGTTAACATGATCTATCAAAGGTTTTAATCCATTTGGAAATTTATTTTTGTTTACAAACCAATCTCCAAGACCTCTTTTATCACTGTTTCTTTCCCCAAACCAGCCATCGTCTATAACGAATAGTTCTACTCCAATTTCTGCGGCTATATTTGCTAACTCTTTTTGATTTTTTTCGTTCACATCAAAAAGAGTTGCCTCCCAAGAGTTGTATAAAACTTTTTTAACTGTTCTTGATTTTTTTGTTGGCAATACATAATTTCTTGCGTATTTGTGAAGGTTGTTCGTCATTTTATCAAATCCGTGATCTGAAAAACCAAAAACTATTTCTGGGGTTTCAAAGGATTCTTTTGGATTTAATATCATGTTAAAATCCCAATCATTTATTCCCATAGATATAGCTATTCTTTCATATAGCTGTTTTTGAATTTCAACCTTCCAGTTCCCGCTCCATTTAATAAGCCCAAAGTAAACCTCTCCAGCTGTTTGAGAAGCATTATAATCCACAGCAAAAAAAGGATTTAGAAAAGAGCTAGTTTTCCCCAAGCGACTTTCTAAAACTTTCCTACCTTCATTTATGAGTTCTTTTCTTTTTTGGAATTCGTGTATCCACATACCAGTTAAATAGTTTAATTTTGCATTATCCTTATTTGGAATATAGATTGTTCCAGATTTTGCATCTTCAATTTTTACAGTTTTTGTTGAGTTGTTTATTATTGTATGTTTTCTTTCTATCAGGTCGTATTCTTCAATTATTTTATAAGTTACAATCACTTCAAGATCATAGAAGTGATCTTTTAAGATTAAGAATAATTTGTTTTCTGTTATTTTATGTTTTATATAACTTAAGACTAAGTCTCTTGTCCCATCTTCAAAAGATATCTTTAGATTATGTTCAACGAAATTGGCTTCTCCCCTTACAGAAATTTCTTCATCCCAAAGCCAGTAGTCTCTTTCTATATAATTTTCTGTTCCTGGATAATCGTTTTCAAAAATTAGTTTGGCACCAAAGTATGTGTTCTTTAAATGACCATCATTATTTTTAGCAAAACAGTAGGCCATATTATCTGTTTCCAATATCCACAAATTTCTATTTTTAATAAATTTAATAGGCATAATATACCTCCAGTTTTATAATTAACGTTCACTTGAATTTTATAACTGTTTACAAAAAAATCAAAACCCTCATTCTTTGATATATAAGTGCCGTATTTCATTTAATAATAAATATGTTAAAAATTCATCATTATATTGAGTTTGAGATTTTTTGTTTTTTTAAAAAATAAAAATTTTAGAATCCTTTTTTTAGTATATTTTCCTATGGGTAATAAAGTCGATATATATTTACAATTTATTCATAAGCCGATGATTTTATAATACATTTTATCTATATCATAAAAAAAATGTAATATATATTATTATTATTGTATAAAAAAACTTGTATCATAGAGATGATGGAAATAATATGATCGAGGTGATCGTGTTGAAAGATAGATACAGTTTTTCTAATCCTAAATTATCTTCTCAATTTGAGTTTATAAAAATAATGAAAGAAGAGAAAAACAGTGAATATATTAAAAAGATTGCAAAGCTAAGGCGAGGCAATACAAAAGAAAACGTTGAGAATAAAAATGGAAAATCAGATTATTAATTATTCTGATAACGAAAAAATAATTGAATTATGTAATTTTGGAATGGATATAGGTGAACATTCAATATTAAAGGATATATCTTTGGATATATCCTTTAATGATATTGTTTTACTATATGGACCAAGAAATTCAGGGAAATCTTCATTATTGAGATCTTTTGTACATCTCAATGAGGAGCTATACAACGACGTTAAAGGTAAAGGCGGAATTTTTTTTGAAGGTAATAATGTAAACGAGTTGGATAGAAAGTATCTTAGGTCACAAATAACCTATGTAGATCCTACATTTGTTGAAAACCTGAATATTTTAACTTTAAGCGAAGTTATAAATCTTTCTTTGGGTTTAAAATTAAAAGATATATCAAAAGAACATTTTGATATTTTGGAAAAACTTGGTTTATCTAAAAAATTTTCTGATTTGGATAATTTAAAAGTTCATAACTCACTTAAGAGTTGGTCAATTGGAGAAAAAATATTACTTATAACTTTTATTTCTTTAGCAAGAAATCCAAAAGTGTTTATGTTTGACTCTATATTAGATCATCTTGATGATTTTTTGTTGAAAGATGTAAAAGAAATTCTATACGACATGAAAAAAGATAGGACGTTGATCATTTCTACAAGAAATCTTAATTTATTCAGTGATATTGCAAATAAAATTATTTTTATTGAAAATGGACAAATACAATATAATGGAACTATGGATAGTTTTATGATGAATTTTCCAAGATAAACTCGCAAATAGCGAGTTTATTTTTTTATATTTCTCTGATATAATAAGGTTAACTAACTAAAAATATGAGGTGATGCTTTTTGGCTATTGTATCAATATTAAGTGGTTTTGCAAGCATGATATTGGCTATAAAAATAACTAAAAAAGTTCATTGGGCCATGCTTGTAGCCATTATAGTTACCAGCTTGATTTCCATGAACACTAATTTTATTTTTGAAAGTGCCAAAGTTACTGCGATAACATCTAATTTTTATGAAGTTTTGGGGGTTATATTTGGGATATACCTTTTATCTGATACAATGAGAACTTCTGGGAATTCTGAAAAATTTGCTTTGCATATAAAGCATCTTTTCAACGCCAAACAGGCTATAGCTTTTATGCCCATGTTTTTAGGGCTTTTACCGATGCCTGGTGGTGCTATGTTTACAGCCCCTATGGTTAAAGATATTTCAGACGAATCTGGGATATCTCCTTTGAATGCTTCTGTTATAAACTACTGGTTTAGACATTCAATGGAATTTTTTTGGATTCTTTATCCAGCAATAGTTATGGAAAGTGCTTTAACTGGAATATCCCTTACGAAGATTCTTCTTATACAATTACCAATAGGTATATTTTCATTGGTTGGGGCTTGGTTTTTCTTTAAACTTGGAAAGATAAAAGTGAATCATAACCCAGAAAACTGGAAACATTTATTTATCTCTTTGTTGCCAATATTGGCTATTATGTTGGGAGTTATCGCACAACTTCCAGGTTATTTGGTTGTCCTTGTAGTTTCTTTTGTATATGCACTTTATTATAAAAATTATAGGGGTTTTTTGAGAATTAAGTGGGAAGTTCTCTTGCTTTTATTTTTTGTTTTTTGGTACAAAAATTTTGTTGAAATTTCGAACTTATCAGAAAATTTTGTCATGAATTTAAACGATATTGGGCTAAGTCCTTGGTTGATAATAATTGTATCTCCAGTTATCATAGGTATGATCACGGGAATAACTCAAGCTGGATTTGCAGTAACTATGCCTATAACAATATCTTTGATTGAACAAGGTATTTTACCTTTACTTCCAGCAACTTTGACTACTTACTATTTCTCAGTAATTGGCGTTTTGATAACTCCAGTTCACCTTTGTTTATTGTTGACTTCCGAGTTTTTTGGGGTTAAAATATCAAAGATGGTGAAAAAAATGATTTGGCCTTTAATTTTTTCCATAATAGGTTTTATAATAATGTTTATATTTGTATCTATATAAAAAAAGGGTGTGCTTAAAAGCACACCCTTCGAAAATAATACATTGAGGGTAGGCGATTACATCATACCGCCCATTCCACCCATGCCGCCCATTCCTGCGCCAGGGTTTCCTCCCATATCTTCATCGTCTTTTGGTTCATCTGCTACTAATACTTCTGTAGTTAGAAGCATAGAAGCAATTGAAGCAGCGTTTTGAACTGCTGATCTGGTAACTTTTGTTGGATCAATTATACCAGAATCAAACATATTTACATAAGTGTTTTTCAATGCGTTGTATCCAAATGCTGGATCGTCGCTTGAAAGAATTTTATCTATTACAATTGCGCCTTCAACACCAGCGTTTTTAGCAATTTGTCTAATTGGGGCATCTAAAGCTTTTAAAACTAACTTTCCACCAATTAATTCGTCACCTTCTAATTTTTCTATTGCTTTTTCTACAGCTTTTTTGGCTCTTAATAAAGTAACTCCTCCACCAGCAACCATTCCTTCTTCAACGGCCGCTCTTGTTGCTGATAAAGCATCTTCGATTCTATGTTTCTTTTCTTTTAATTCTGTTTCAGTAGCTGCACCAACTTGAATTACAGCAACTCCACCAGCTAATTTAGCCAATCTTTCTTGTAGAGTTTCTTTTTCATAATCTGAAGTTGTATTTGCAATTTGTCCTCTTATTTGTTTAATTCTTTCTTCAATATCTTCTTTTTTACCTGCTCCACCAACAATTGTTGTATCCTCTTTACCTATTCTTACAACTTCAGCTGTTCCAAGATCTTCTAAAGTTACATCTTCTAATGATAATCCTACTTCTTCAGATATAACTGTTGCTCCAGTTAATGTAGCAATATCTTGAAGCATTGCTTTTCTTCTGTCTCCAAATCCAGGTGCTTTAACTGCAACTGATTCTAATGTACCTCTTAATTTATTTAAAACCAATGTTGATAATGCTTCTCCTTCTAAATCTTCAGCAATAATAACTAATGGTTTGCCTTCTTGAGCTACTTTTTCTAAAGTAGGAACTACTGATTTTACAGCTGAAATCTTTTTATCTGTGATTAAAATGTATGGTTCTTTCATTTCAACTTCCATTTTTTCAGTGTTAGTTACAAAATATGGAGAAACATATCCTCTATCAAATTGCATACCTTCTTTAAAGTCAACTTGAGTTTCCATTGATTTTGAATCTTCAACGGTTATAACGCCATCTTCACCAACTTTATCCATAGCTTCTGCAATGTAATTACCTATTTCTTCGTTGTTAGCAGAAATAGAAGCAACGTGTGCTATATCTTCTTTACCAGATAATTTTTTACTAACATTTCTTATTTCTTCTACAGCACTTTTTGTAGCAACTTCAATACCATGTTTCATAAGCATTGGGTTAGCACCAGCAGCGACATTTTTAAGCCCTTCTTGAATCATAGCTTGGGCTAAAACAGTAGCAGTTGTTGTACCGTCTCCTGCTATGTCATTAGTTTTTGAAGCTACTTCTTTAACTAATTGTGCACCTAAATCTTCAAATTTATCTTTTAATTCGATTTCTTTTGCTATTGAAACACCGTCATTTGTAATTGTTGGAGAACCCCAACTTTTTTCTAAAACAACGTTTCTTCCTTTTGGACCTAATGTTATTTTTACAGCATCGGCAACTTTGTTAACTCCTCTTTCGAGGGCTCTTCTTGCCTCTTCTCCGTATCTTAATTCTTTAGCCATATTTCATGCACCTCCTATTAGTCTTCAACTTTTGCTAAAATATCATCAACATCGATAATTATATGTTTTTCATCGTTCATTTCTATTTCAGTTCCAGCAAATTTGGCAAAAATAACTTTATCGCCTTTATTTATATCGTAATCATCTTCAAGGCTTCCTACCTCTATAACTAAAGCTCTTTGAGGTTTTTCTTTAGCAGAATCTGGTAAAACTATTCCACCATCTGTTTTCTTCTCTTCAACAATAGGTTTAATAAGTAATCTGTTTCCTAAAGGTTTGATGTTCATTAAAATACCTCCTTTTATATATTTTGGTGTTTTTATTTTTTGTTATTTTAGCACTTTATTATTATGAGTGCTAATGCATTTTTATGTTACCATTTTTTGCCTTATTCTTCAACACTTAAAATTGTTGAATATGGTCAATTAAATATAAATAAGAACAATTACAGTTAATTAACTAAAGAAATCATTAAAATCATAAAAATCATATAAAATGTTTATATTAATTGATTTTAAACTAAGAAACGATTGATCAATATTTATTCAAGAAAAAATAACATAATTTATTTTTATTTTGACTAATTTTTTAGTATAATATTGTTAGTTATACTAACTAATGGAGTGGTGATATGTCAAAAAATTTAACTAATTTAATATTTTATTCTTTTATAAGTAGTGTTTCATGGGCTATATACAAAGTTGTTTTTAATTTATTTTTGAGAGATATTGGCTTTGGAAATGACTTTATTGGTCAAATAACATCTATAGAAATGGTTGGCTCTGCTATTATTGGCATAATTATAGGAGTCTTAGGAGATAGATTTGGTAAAAAGCGAATGCTTTTTATCACTTCATTGGGTTTTGGATTACTTTTGATAGCCAGAATAAGTTTTCCTATACAATCAGTATTGTACACATTATCCTTTTTTAGTGGTGGATTTATGACTTCAAGAATGCTTCTTCTAAATTCATATATAATTGATATTACAGAACATTCAGTAAGAGGAAAAGCTTTTGGTTTTAATTTTGGATTGATGATGGGTTCTGGCGTGTTTGGTAATTTTGTTGGCGGCTTTATGGGTGAATTTATTGGATTAAGAACAACTCTATTTATAGCCGCATTTGCTTATGTTTTATCTATTGGTTTGTTATCGAGAATACCAGAAAGTGTTGGAAATAAAGATAGAACCATTAAAGAGATATTTGATATATCTGAATTCACATCCGATCAAAAGGAAATTGTTAAATACTATTTTTTGAGGACATTTTCAATTAGTTTTGGTGCCGGATTGTTTGTTAATTTTGGGAATTTGATTTTCAAAGACATGTTTGATATGAGCCCAGCGATGATTGGGATAGCCCTTTCCATTGCTCAATTAGGCGCGGCTACGGGATCTATTTTATCCCCAAAATTAGGGAAAAAATTTGGGCCTTTTAGATATATGAGAGCACTTAGTTTGGTAGTAGTTCCACTTATAATCAGCCTTGGTTTTGTAAATAACCCTTATGTTTTTACAACTTTGTATGCTTTTAGGTTTTCTTTTATGAACATGACAAATCCTGTTGGGATGAACATTGTGTTAAGTTCTATGCCTAAAGACAAAGTTACAACAATAAATAGCATAAGAAATTCACTCAATTTTGTTTCCAGAGCTGTTGCTGCTATTATGTTTGGTATAATTGTTGCTTTGCCTTCAGGTTACACTTATTTATTTTTAATAGCTTCAATATTCTATTTTATTGGATATTTAATGTTAAAGAAAATGTTTAAGCCTATACAAAAAGGCAAAATACTTCATGAATTATACGGCAATAATGGATAATCATATAAAAAAAGAAAAGGATAGTTTTCAACTATCCTTTTCTTTTTAATTGTTTGTGTCTACATGTTCTTTATCTGAGTTCTTTTGTCTTTGCCAAATGTTTTTATTGTTTTTTTCATCATATATGTAGTTTATATCTTCAGGGATGTTCATGTCTTTTGAGTGTTTTTCAATAGCCTCAATCAATATGTCATATGGAAGTGAAGTTATGAACCACAAATCCGATAAAAATATTTTGTCAGTTTTTCTGACAGGTGATTTGTATATTGCACTTTCTATTGCCTTTACAAATATTTCAAAAGGTTCTTCTTTTATAAACCCTTTACCTGTATCTTCTCCAAATACTCTTGCCATTTTTAATCCTCCTCAGGCTTTTCTAAGCTTAACGTTTTTATCTTCAAGTTGTTTTAATATTTTTGATTCAACTTTGTTTACTTCGTCATCGGTCAAAGTTTTTTCATGAGATCTGTATATTATTGTGATAGTTATGCTGCTAAAATTTGGATCTATTCCCTTCCCCCTATAAACATCAAAGATTTGAATTTTTTCTATAATATTTCCTGCATTTTCAATTGTTTTGTTAATTTCTGAAAACTCAGTTGATATTGGAACCATGAATGAATATTCTCTTTTTATAGAAGGATAATCATATTTTTTAGATGCCTTACTTACGAGTTTTGAGTATTTTTTAACTGCGTCTAAATCAATTTCTGCAACAAAAATTTCATCTTTTATATCATACATTTTGTCTGCCATTTCTGGATCGATTAAACCAATATAACCAATTTTTGTATCTTTTATGAAAATTTCTGCTGTTTGAGATTGAGAAAATCCTTTTATGTTGGATCTTTTGTATGTAGCACTGATTCCATTTTCTTCAAATAAATAATCAAGAGTCCCTTTTAATGTATAAAAAGAAACTTTTCTTTTGTCTGTGTAATCAGCAGGGCTTTCTTCACCTGTAGAAACGATTGCCATGTGTGTTGGTTCTTTTACTTTGGTTTCTGAAGTTTCGTCTTTTAAAAATACTTTGTTTATTTCAAACATTTTTATGTCTTTATTTTGATTTCTATAATTGTAGGAAACAGTTTCCAATATTGGATAAATCAATTCAGGTATTAAGAATTCAAGCTCTGCTGAAATAGGGTTGATTATTTTTACATTTGCTTCAGATTTCCAAAATTTTGTATCATTCATAAGAGGTATATTTTTTGTTTCATGAAAACCCTGGTGTCTTAAAATCGATGCTGCTTTTTCTTTGAAAACATAATTTTCATTTCTTTCACCTTTTAAGAATGTACTTTTTGGAGCTTCACTTTTAATATTGTGATATCCATAGATTCTGCCAATTTCTTCAACAAGATCTGCTTCTCCTTCTATATCTGGCCTGTTAGTTGGAATTGTGATTTCAAAACCTTCGTTAATTCTTTCAAACCCAAAGTTTAACCTTTTGAGGATTTCTTCTATTTCATCAATTGTAAGATTTATGCCTAACTTAGAGTTCAAGTAATTAATTCTCAAAGGTTGTTTTTTATTTTTTATTTTTTGAGGGTAAATATCTGTGGCATTATAATCTGTTGAACCGTTTGCATATTTTTCAATAAGATAAATCAACCTTCCCATAACAAAAAATGCATTGTTTGGGTCTACTCCTCTTTCAAATCTATAAGATGAATCGGTACTTAGCTTATGGTGATTTGTAGTTTTTCTAATATTTATTGGATCAAAATGGGCAACTTCGAGTAAAATTTCCTTTGTGTTTTCGTTTATACCAGAAATATTTCCCCCCATAACACCACCAAGTGCCAATATTTTTTCTTCATCAGTTATTAACGTTTCATGTCCAACTAATTCCAACTCTCTTTTGTCTAATAGTACTACCTTTTCACCTTCTTTAGCTTTTCTAACTATAATAGAATTCTTAATAGTCTTCATATCAAATGCGTGGATCGGGTGACCAGTTTCCAACATAACATAGTTTGTTATGTCTACGACGTTGTTTATACTTCTGATTCCAGCCATTGCAAGTCTTTTTACCATCCATAAGGGGGATGGTTTTATTTCTATATTTTTCATTTTTAAAGCTGTATACCTTTTACATCCATCATATTCTATTTTGACTGGAAATCCCTTGGTAGTTGTGTTAATTTTTTTATATACAGGTAATTTAAAATTTTCAGCTGCGTCAATTGCTGTAAATTCTCTTGCTGTACCAAGGTAAGATAATAAATCAGGTTTGTTGGGAGTTATCTCCATTGACAATATTTGATCTTTTATTTTGAAATAGTTTATAAAATCTGTTCCTGGTTCAACATCTTCTGTTATTGTATATATAGCATCTGAATGTTCTTCAAGACCAATTTCTTCAAGAGAGCATAGCATTCCATGAGACTTTACACCTCTAAAATTTCTTGTCTTTATCTTGAAACCATCGTATAAAACCGCTCCATCAACGGCTACAGGAACTAAATCTTTTTCTTTAACTGTAAGGTCCCCTGTTACTATGTCAAGAGTTTCGTCTCCTAAGTTTACTTCGCATATGATTAATTTATCAGCGTTAGGGTGTTCTTTAATTTTATCTATTCTTCCAACTTTGATATTTTTTAGTTCGTCTCCAAATGATTCCATTATTTCAACATCTGCTGTG
This sequence comes from Geotoga petraea, assembly GCF_900102615.1. Lineage (NCBI taxonomy): Bacteria > Thermotogati > Thermotogota > Thermotogae > Petrotogales > Petrotogaceae > Geotoga > Geotoga petraea. The sequence continues at coordinate 114,069 of NZ_FMYV01000001.1, forward strand.
TGTAGCTTTAACTGTCTTACTAAATCGTTGTAATTAATTTTCAAATCTATGTAATCGCTTATCCAATCTTTTGAAATTCTCATTAGTATCCTCCTCAGTCGATGAATCTTATATCATTTTTTACAAATTCTCTTATATCATTTATATTATATTTTAACATAGCAAATCTTTCAATTCCCGCGCCAAGTGCAAAACCTTGCCATTCATCTGGATCGAGTCCAACATTTTTAATGACATTAGGGTTTACAAGCCCTGCTCCTAATACTTCAATCCAACCTGTATTTCCACAAACATTACAACCTTTTCCTCCACATGCTATACAGGTTAAATCAACTTCAAAACTTGGCTCAGTGAAAGGAAAATAACTTGGTCTTAATAAAATATCCACTTTACTTCCAAAAAATTCTCTTGTAAAACTTTCTAAGTAGTATTTTAAATTTGCCACGCTCACTTTTTTGTCTATATATAATGCTTCCAATTGGTTAAAAGCAAACAAATGAGTTGCATCCATTTCGTCTTTTCTAAAAACTCTTCCTGGTGAAATTATTGCAAGAGGAGGTTTCTCTTTAAGCATCGTCCTAACTTGAACAGGAGAGGTATGGGTTCTTAAAAGTGTTCCAACATCAGAATCGATATAAAAAGTATCCTGCATTTCTCTCGCAGGATGCCATTCAGGTGTATTTAATGCGTCAAAATTAAACCATGTTTTCTCGACTTCAGGTCCTTCAACTTGTTTAAAACCATGATTTGTGAATATCTCAATCAATTCTCTTGCCGTTTTTTCGATAAGATGTTCCTTCCCTCGGTTTGTAATAGCTCCGGGAAGAGTTACATCTATCCAATTTTTCTTTTCTTTTTTTTCTTTTTCTATTTTTTTAATTTCTTCCATTTTTTCTTCAAAAATATGTTCAATTTGGTTTTTTATTTTGTTTACTTCTTGCCCGTAGGCTTTTCTCTTTTCAGGTTCTATTTTAGATATTTCTTTCATCAAATCCTTCACTTTACCCTTTTTCCCTAAATATGAAGCTTTTAAATTTTGAAAGTCTTGTTTATTATCTACTTTATTTATTTCAGATTTTAAATCATCAATAATAGTGCTATCAATCATTGGTATTTTCCTCCTTGATCTTGTCTATTTTTATTATATTTATATTTCTTACCAAAAAATATGAAAGGACAAAATTTATCAATATTGCTGTTATAAATAGATAATTGTAATTAACATCAAATGGCGGTAAAAAGTAAAAGTATAATGAAATAAAGTATATTAAACTTTTTATCCATTTATTTGAAAATATATTTGCGATAATAACTGAACTTACCGAAATAAAAAACAATCGCTCTATAAAAATATAGTCTGTTAGTATGTTAGAAATAATTATAATAGAAATCACTATCGAACTAAAATATATTATTTTGCTTAAAAATTGTCTAACATAATTAAAACTCAACAAAAAATAACTTTTTTGGCTGAACACTTTTATAATTAAGCCGCTAAAAAAAATAAAAGAAAATATTATAACCTCTTTTATTATTTTTGAAATTTCAAAGATTTTAGATTGGCTGATTTCTTCATCAACAGTTATATAATTTGAAACGAGTTGATTTTGTAGTTTGGATATCTTATAGTTTATTATGTTTATTTCTGGCATTATTTCTTGAATATATTGTGCATTTTTAGGTAAGATTATATTCAGAGTATTATTTTTAAAGCTCAAAAGAGCTTTTGTATTTTTGGGTTTTTCGGATACCTTTTGAACATTATCCAAGTCAAAGGGTGCTTCGCCTATAAAATGAAAAGGTTGGCTTTCGAAAACATAATCTGTTATTAAATTAGCAGAATAAATAAACACAAAAAATAGTAATATTATCATAGAAAATGATTTGAAATATTTTTTCAAAGTTTGCCCCCTTTTATCTTTATTTAAACAAGTCTTCTATATTTAATTCACCAGTAGTATCGTCTCTTAATATTTTCATTTTTTTAAATTTAATGTTTTTCAAGTTTGATTCAATTTTATTGACATCCTCAATTTCTTTCCCATTCATATCTTCGAAGAATTGTCCAGTTTTATACGAGATTTTGTTTCCTTTTTCATCTAAAACTTCGTCTGAAGTTGCTTCAATCAAGTTTTTAGAATCAGTAATAATGAGAACTGCTCCATCTTTTTTATAAAGAGAACATAAATCGGAGATTTCAGAATATTCTTCAGATTTTATATCATCATCTGAGGCTGAAATAACTATTAAATGTCTTCTATCGGGTTTTTCTTTAAGTATTTCTAAAATGTTTTTATCCCACAATTCAGGTATAACTAAATGAGAAAAACTCCTTCCTATCCAACTTGAATTGTTGGCAATCAAATCATTAACCGTCACTTTTTCTGAAAACTTATCTGGATTTGTCAAAATCTTGAATAAGTTTTTCAATGTTTTTTTATAATCTCTTGTAAATATTCCTAAGGAAGAACCTTTTTGTAAATGAATTTCAGGGAAATCTAATTTTGGATTTATAATTCTTAAAATATAATTTCTCTGTTCAACACTATTAACCATTATTTTCACCTTCAGAAATTTTATTTCTGATAAAATTTACCAAAGATTTTGTATCAATTTTTTTTATATTTTCGTCTATTACACCATATTCATCATTTGATAAGTACAATAACGGTTTGTTATTGTTTATTTCATGAACTTTAAGAACTTTTCCAACAACTAATTCATGGTCTCCCTCAGTATAAATAGATTTTACTTTGCATTCCATCGCAAAGTATCCATCTTCTATATAGGGGCTTTCTATTTCATCAGACTGTTTCAAAGAAACATTTAAAGCTTGCAATTTGTTACCTTCTCTTCCTGATATTCTACCTATTCCGTGAGCTTTTTGAACATTTTCTTGATCAAAAAAAGTCACGGTAAATTGTTTGGAGCTTTCTAAAAATTTCCAAGTGTGTCTGATTTTTTTTATTGCAAACGCAAAAAGTGGTGGGTTTGCAGAAACGGGCATGCTCCATGCTACCGTCATTGAATTAACTTCCTGTCCGACTTTAGAAGTAATAGCACATACCGGCATTGGTAATTTGGAGAAAAATATATTTGGTTTCAAATTAAACCCTCCATTTAAAATAATATCAATATCAATTATAACAAATTATGATGTAATTTTAAATAATAACACATAATTATATGTAAAACACTATAACAAGGACTATAATCATATTTTTATGTATGGTATAATTAATTTGAACATATAACTTATAAAGGGGGAAAAAGTATGAAGATTTTTTTAGATACTGCTAATATCGAAGAGATTAAAAAAGGTGTTGACTGGGGGATTGTAGATGGTGTAACTACAAATCCAACACTTGTTTCAAAAGAAAATGCAGTTTTTGAAGATAGAATTGTTGAAATTTGTGAAACAGTGAAAGGCCCTGTAAGTGCTGAAGTTATATCTACTGACTACGAAGGTATGGTAAAAGAAGCAGAGAAATTGGCTAATCTTAATCCCCACGTTGTTGTTAAAATTCCAATGCTGCCTGAAGGTATAAAAGCCGTTAAAACTCTATCTCAAAAAGGTATAAAAACAAATGTTACGTTGATTTTTAGCCCTTTACAAGCTTTTTTAGCTGCTAAAGCAGGTGCAACATATGTCAGCCCATTTATTGGAAGAATGGATGATATTGGCAATACAGGTATGGATATTGTAGGTGAAATAGTTACTATATTTGAAAATTATCAATTTGGAACTGAAGTTTTGGTTGCCAGCGTTAGACACACAGAACATGTTTTAGAAGCAGCTTTAACAGGAGCAGATGTTGTTACAATACCTATGGTCGTTCTCGAAAAAATGTTTAAACATCCAATGACAGATATAGGGTTAGAAAGATTCTTAAAAGATTGGAAAAAATACCAAGATTATATGGATAAAAAATAAAATGGGTTCGCCCATTTTATTTTTATGATATTTTTGTTGGAGGGATAATATGAAAAGTTATAGGAAAGAGCTGTGGTTCAACACAAAAAAAAGAAGGGAATTTATCAATATAACTCCAAAAATAAAAGAATGTTTGAAAGAGAGCAATATAAAGGAAGGCTTTGTTCTTGTAAATGCAATGCACATAACTGCATCCGTCTTTATCAATGATGATGAAAGTGGTTTGCATAGGGATTTCGAAAACTTTTTAGAAAAATTGGCTCCAGAAAAACCCTATGATCAATACTATCATAATGGATTTGAAGACAATGCAGATGCTCATATTAAAAGAACTATTATGGGTAGAGAAGTTGTTGTTGCCATAACCGAAGGGGAATTGGACTTTGGGCCTTGGGAGCAAATTTTTTATGGAGAATTTGATGGTAAAAGGAATAAAAGAGTTTTAGTAAAGATTATTGGAGAATAATATCATGAATAAAAAACATACGGCTCCAGCAGATACTCTGTTATGGAGAACTGCTCATAAATTATTATATCCATTATTTGATAACTTTTTAGATATAAAAGTTCAAAAGAAAAAAGAAATTCCTGAACCACCTTTCATATTGATAGCAAATCACACCCATTTTTTAGATGGTTTTTTTCTTAGTTATGCCATAAATAAACCTATTTCATGGGTGGTAGCAAAAGGTAATTTTGAAAATAAACTTCTCTCCTTAGCTCTAAAGGGAATTGGTTCAATACCTAAACAGAAAAACAAACCTGATATTGTATCCATAAGAAATATTTACAGAACATTTCAAAAAAATGGAATTGTTGGTATGTTTCCTGAAGGATCAGTTGCTTGGGATGGGTCTTTTGGGAAAGTTCCAAAAGGAACAGATAAATTCATAGATAGAATGAAAGTTCCTGTGGTAGCCGCACAGGTTTACCGCGGTTATCTTTCAAAACCAAGGTGGGCTGAAAAATCAAGAAGGGGAACTATAGAAATAAAGCTTGATGTGTTCGAAGGGAAAGAAGCTTTAGATTTTATAAATGTTTCTGAATGGGATTGGCAGAAAGAAAAGATGAAAACATACAAAGGCAAAAATAAGACAAAAGGTTTAAAAAGGCTCATGTGGTACTGCCCTGAATGTAAAAGCTTTCACTCATTCAAATATTTAAAAAAATCTATGAAATGTCAAAAATGTGGTTTTGAAGTTTTTGTTGATGAATATGGTTTTATAAACAAAAAAACAGCAAAAGACATTCTTGACGAACAAAAAAAGATAATGAAAATAGATTATGACAGAAATAAAAAGTACTATTTTGGGAAATCAGAACTTGTCCGTTTTACTGAAAATGAGAAAACAAAGTACAAAGGCGTCTTACAGCTACATAAAGGTATTCTTAGTATTGATAATTTTGAAATCAAGTTGAAAGATATAAAAAATGATTCAACATTTTTAAAAAAAATAAATGAGTTTTTTTATGAGGGGGATTTATATAGGTTGAAAACCGAAAATTCCTCTCTATTTTTGAAAAATTTAACTCATTTACTCAAGGAGGAGTAAGATGTTTTGGGATATGATAGATGATTTTGTTTATATTACTTTATTTTTTGCAATTGCCATTCTCTTAAAAAAATATATTCCTGGATTGAAGAGGTTTATAATTCCAAATTCTATTCTTGCGGGTTTTGTTGGGCTGATATTGGGGCCTAACGTATTAGGGCTAATCCCATTAGATGCTGATGGTTTGGGAACTATTATTTATCACCTTATGGCAATTGGGTTCATAGCTTTATCTTTGAGAAGTGTAAAAAAATCAAAAAATGTAAATGCATTAAATGCAGGAATTATAATAGTGTCCACATATCTATTCCAAGGTGTTTTAGGCTTGGCGATGTCTTTTGGTTTTAATATTTTTGATAAACAGATTTTTCCTGGAATGGGACTTTTATTTCCACTTGGATTTGGACAAGGACCTGGACAAGCTTTTTCCATTGGTACTCAATGGGAGAAATTAGGACTATTAAATGGCGGTGGAGCAGGTCTTGCTATAGCTGCATCAGGATTTGCTTGGGCAACCATTGGAGGTATTATCATATTAAATATCTTGATTGTTAATAAAAAGAAAAAGCACGAGCAAATTCAAGTTGTTCCAAAAAAAGAAATGATGGTTAAAGATTATGAGTTTTCTGATATGGATGGGTTGACCATCCAATTTGTTATTATATCGGAGTAATCTATTTTGTGGTATTTCTTATAATTCAAGGGTTAAAATTATTACTTTCTGATATGGGAGATTTGGGAGCTACGTTGGCTACAACTTTAGAAGGATTTCACTTTGTTATTGGCGCTTTAGTGGCTTTATTATTCAGAAAAGTTTATGACAAACTATTTGATTTAGGTATTGCCGAAGAAAACTATCTTAACGATTTTTTATTACATAGAGTTTCAGGCTTGGTTTTTGATTTCATGGTTGCAGCATCCATAGCAGCTGTAATGTTTTCTGAGATTAGTGGAATTGTTTTCTATATCGTTTTAACTTCTTTAATAATTGGTATGGGGACTTATGGTTTCATATACTTTATTGTTAAAAAGACTATCAAATCACATGAAATTGAAAATAGAATAGGTTTTTTTGGAATGTTGACAGGTACAATTTCTACAGGCATGTCTTTGCTTAGAGAAGTAGACCCAACTTTAAAATCTGGTACTGCAGAAAATCTGATTTATGGATCAGGTATGTCTCTATTTTTGGGAGCCCCATTGCTTGCCATTTTGACGTTTCCTGCTTTAGCTTTGAAATCAGGGGATTCTATGCTCAATGTTTATGCTTTATTTAGTTTATTCGGATATGGGATTTTTTTATGGGTTTTATGGTTAGTAAACAACAGAAAAAGAAATAAATAATGTTTAAAAGGAGTGATATAAATGTATGAAAGCATAAAAGATAAACCTACAATTATAGTAAATGGTTTGTCAAATAAACAGTTATTGGAAGTAATGAAGAAAGTTAAAGAAATTGAAGGCTTACCAGAGATCGTTTTTGCATCTGTAACTCCAACAAGTTGTCAATGGACTGTTACCGATTTGATCAATGAACTTAATGCAGAACATGAAGAAATGAAAAAAGTAAATAAAAACTTAAAAGAAGGGGTTTATAAGAATCAAAAAGAAAAAGATAAAAAATGAAATATCATAATAAATATTAAATTAATATATCAAGCGTTATATTAATTATTGAATTTATTTGTTACTACTGATATAATTTTTATATATTATATAGTTTATTATCCTGGAGGTGGGCTTTTTGAAATTTTCTCAAAAGTTTATTTTTGTAGTACTTTTGTTCTCGATAGTACCTTTGCTGATATTTTGGTATTTCAGTTATAGCACTGCTGAAGAAGCCATAACAGATTTAACAATAAATCAACAAGAATTGGTTACACAAAATCTGGCTTCTAATGTTGAGTCTTACTACTTGGATTACTCAAAATCATTAGAAAGTATTGGAAAAATAGATTTTATAAATTCTTTTGTAAAATCTTTGTCAGGATATTTTAATTCAGCAGAAAATCCAACAGAACTATTCAAATATTCTTACAACGACTTAAATCCAGAGGAAAACTATGAGGATTTAAACAAACTCTCGAGAGATGATTATCAGACGCTTAATGATAAATTTGGTGATGAGTCTTACAAAGTAGAAGATTACGATCTTTTCCATTCAAGATACCATTCTTCTATGAGAGATTTTAAAGATGTTGAAAACTTGGAAGATATATACCTAATAGATAAAAATGGGTATGTTGTTTATTCGGTTAACAAGGCTGAAGATTATGGAATAAATGTAACTCAATCAAATAACCAACTATCTGAAATGTTTAATTTATTAAAACAGCAAAATTCAGAAAATCTAATGCCTCAGTTAATTGATTTTTCATATTATGCTCCAAAAAACAAGTATTTAGCTTTTTATGGAATGGTTTTATATAACTACGCAGTTGATGGCTATTTAGTTGTTTCTAAAGACGTCAGTACCTTGCAGTCTTTAGTTAGATTAGGAAGCGATTCAGAAGACAAGCTATTTTTAACAAAATTAGATGGAACTTTACTTAATAATGTGGGAGATAAAACAGCTTTCGAATCAAAGAAAGACGTTTCTTTTGTAAGTGGAGATAACGGCACACTTGATTATGAATCAGATGGTGAAATGGTTCTTGGAGCATATCAGAGGATTTCTCTTAACAAGGGCTATGATAAACTTGTTATAATGGAAAAATCTGAAGAAGTTGCTTATGCATCAATAAATAATTTGAATAGAATAAATATAATTTTAATTCTTATAGTTATTATTTCAGTATTCGTATCTATTACTTTATTTGCAAGATACTTGTTGAGACCAATAAAAGATATTCAAACAAATGTAGAATATATATCCAACGATGATCTATCTCATGAATTAAAAACAGATAGAAAAGATGAATTTGGTTTGATAAGTAGGCTTTTTGAAAACATAAGAAAAACTATTAGAGAGATTATTGAGAAAATAAGAAATGAATCTTCAACTATAAATAGAGGTGCAGATAGAATAGAAGAAAGTGCTGTTAAAAATGTTGAAGAAATTGAAGGAATAAGAAATTCTATCGAATCAATTCAAAGAAATACTGAATCAGTTGCGGCCTCCGTAGAAGAAACAACAGCATCAATTGAAGATGTTTCAGCTGGAGCTAAGAGTATATCTCAATCTGCAAATGAATTATCCGAAAGAACATCCAACATAGTTGAAAAAATTGATGGTTCTAAAAAAGAAATTAATTCAATGATGGAATCTGTTGATAAAATAGAAACTCTTATGAGCACAAATAACAGAAGTATACAACAGCTATCTGGTCAAACTGATTCAATAAGAGATATTACGGAATCAATACATGATATTGCCGAACAAACAAATTTACTCGCACTAAATGCTGCAATAGAAGCAGCAAGAGCTGGAGAAGCAGGAAAAGGTTTTGCGGTTGTTGCCGATGAAATAAGAAAATTGGCTGAAGAAAGTTCCGTTGCTGCAGGGAAAATTGAAAATAATATAGATGTGTTGGTAAACAATTCTTCAAAAGTTGCAGATGAGAGTAATAAGGTTACAAATAATGTGAAAGAGATGACAGATAGTATAAAAAATGTTGCGAAAAGTCTGGAGGATGTAATTACTTCTGTTGAAGAGATATCAACCATGATAGAAAACACTACAGCAAGCTCTCAAGAACAAGGAGCCTCAATTGAACAAATTAATGATTCAATAAATATGATAAACAAATCTGTTCAAGCAATTGTTGGCGAGGTAAACGATATTTCAGAAAAAGTTGAAAATCAATATGGTTCAATGAAAGAATTGCAAAAACTTTCAGCAGATCTAAATAACTCAATAGACGTTTTAGAAAATTATTCTAAGAAATTCAAATTCTAAGGAAATAGTTAACATTAGTAAATTATATAGTTACCCATTTCAATAAAAAGGTAACGTAGAATAGTTGAAGGTTAACACAATTTATTGTATTATATAAACAGAGATAGATCCCCCTATCCCCCCTGAAATAAACCAGAACATTATTTACCGGATCCCGCGATTAGGATCCGGTTTTTTTTATGGAGGTGTAATAGAATGACTATTCCACAATTTCTTTTCAATACAGGAGTTCTATATAAAGTTCAAAAACCAGGTAGATATCTTGGAGATGAATACAATCAAATAAATAAAAAAGGTAAACACACAATATCTCTTTGTTTCCCAGATTTATATGAAATAGGAATGTCTCATACAGGGTTTCAAATATTATATGATTATTTCAATAAATCAAATGACAGAGTTTCATGTGAAAGAGTTTTCCTTCCGTGGAAAGATATGATATATGAAATGGAGAAATCAGATATTGAACTATTTACTTTAGAAAGTTTTAAATCTGTAAAAGAAACTGATGTACTGGCTTTTACACTTCAATACGAACTGAGTTACACGAATATGCTTAAAGTTATAGAACTGTCAAAAATCCCTATTTATTCTAAAGAAAGAAAAAATGAGCACCCCATTGTAATTGCAGGGGGCCCCTGTACCACTAATCCTGAACCAGTAGCTGATTTTATCGATGTGTTTTTCATTGGCGATGGTGAAACAGTAATTGATGATATCACTTCTATAGTAGCAAAAGATATTTCCAGAGAAGAAAAGATAAAAGCTTTTTCAGAAATAGAAGGTTTTTATGTGCCTAAATATTATGAAACTTTCGAAAGCAAAAGAGGGTTAACCATACCTAAAATAGATGAAAATAGCAAAAGAGTAAAAGCTAAAAAAGTGGTAGATTTAAACGATTATGATTTTCCAACTGAACAAATAGTTCCTAATATTGAAGTAATTCATCACAGGGCAAACATTGAAGTAATGAGAGGGTGTAATAGAGGCTGTAGATTTTGCCATGCTGGTATGTTTTATAGACCAGTTAGAGAAAGAGATTCAAAATATATTTCAAGCAAAACAAAAGAAATAATTGAAAATACTGGATTTAATGAAATTTCTCTTTTATCTTTAAGTACTTTAGATTTTTCTGATCTAAACAATGTTTTGGATAGTATTCAAGATTATCTAAAAGATAATAGAATAAGTATATCCCTTCCTTCATCAAGAGTAGATAAATTTGGATTAGAGATTAGTCAAAAAGTCCAAAGCGGAAGAAAATCTGGGCTAACATTTGCTCCTGAAGCAGGAAGTCAAAAATTGAGAGACGCCATAAATAAAGGGATTTCCGAAGAAGATATAGATGAAGTTATGAAAATAGCAGTTGAAAATGGTTGGAGAAAGGTTAAACTATACTTTATGATAGGGCTCCCCAATGAAACTGATGAAGACGTAGAAGCTATAGTAGAATTAGCCAGAAAGATAAAAAAAGAATACAAAATTAAATCATTAAATGTAAATGTATCTATATTTGTTCCAAAAACTCATACCCCGTTTGAATATGCGGAATTTTTGGATATGGAAACTATAAAAAGAAGGATGAAGATTTTATACCAGATGAAAAATTATAAGATCAAATTGAGCATACATGATCCTTATGAAAGTTATATTGAAGTCATTTTGGCAAGAGGAGATAGAAAATTATCAGAGCTTATAAAATATATAACTTTTGAAGAAAATGGAATTTTCCAACAAAATGACAGAAATTTTAACTTCAATTCTTGGGGAAGAGGATTGCAAAAACTACATATCGATGCAAGAAAATATACAAATGAATTTGAGATATCAGAAGAAATGCCCTGGAAAGTCATTGATACATTAATCGAAGATAAATTCTTGCGAGATGAATGGGTAAAATCAAAGGAAAATTCTTTAACTCCAGATTGTAGATGGGGTAAATGTTCTATTTGTGGTGTGTGTATAAATAAAGAGTACAAATTAAAACTCAACAAATAAAAAAGTCCAGCCTTAGGCTGGACTTTTATATATATAATCATTTATTGTTTTCATCTACGATTTTTTTAGTATCTCTTGCGATCATGAGCTCTTCATTAGTTGGAATTATCATAACGGTGACTTTTGAATCTTTTGTAGAAATTATCCCCTCGCTACCGTTCAGTTCCTCATTTTTAAAATCATCGATTTCTACTCCAAAAACAGTTAAATATTCACAAACTCTCTTTCTAATTTCTGCTGTGTTTTCTGCTACTCCAGCAGTAAAAATCAATACATCTATTCCCTTCATAGCTGTAGCATATGAGCCTATATATTTAGCCATTCTATAAATATAAACATCTAAAGCCATAGCAGCCAATTTATTTCCTTCATCTCGAGCTTTTCTTATATCTCTCATATCTGAACTAACATAATCAGAAAGGCCGTAAACTCCACTTTTTTTGTTGAGCATTTCATCTACATCATGTTCAGAATACCCATGTCTCATCAAAAACAATGGTATTGCGGGATCAATATCTCCGCTTCTTGTTCCCATTACCAAACCTTCCAAAGGGGTTAATCCCATTGAAGTATCAATAACTTTAGCATGATCAATGGCGGCAATTGAAGCGCCGTTACCAATGTGAGCAGAAACAATTTTTAAGTCTCTTTTTTTCTTATTCAACAATTCCCCAGCTCTTTTACAAACGTATCTATGAGATGTACCGTGGAACCCGTATCTTCTTATTTTATATTTTTTGTACATTTCGTAAGGAATTGGGTACATAAATGCCCTTTCTGGCATTGTTTGATGGAATGCCGTATCAAAAACTGCAACTTGGGGAACTCCAGGCAATAACTTTTCTGCTGCTTTGATACCTGTGATATTAGCAGGATTATGCAAAGGTGCAAGATTTGAATTATCTTCCAGTGCTTTTATAACCTCATTATTTATCATAACTGAAGAGGCAAAATCTTCTCCGCCGTGAACAACTCTGTGGCCAACTGCTTGTATTTCTTTTATGCTTTTTAAGCATCCGTGATTTTCATCTGTTATTAAATCGATTACTACTTTCAACGCATCTTCATGATCTTTTACTTCTACATTTTTTTCGATTTCTTTTTCGCCACATTTTTGTTCAACTTTTGAATCTTCTAATCCAATTTTTTCTACAATACCTTTGCAAAGGAGTGTTTCATCCTCCATTCCCAAAATTTGATACTTTAGAGAAGAAGAACCACTGTTAATAACAAGTACTCTCATTTGACAACCTCCTAAAAATGTACAGTCCCCCTAAAAATAGGGGGACTGTAGGTTTTATTTAATACAAAATTATATTTTGTTTGCAGAACCAAGGATGTCAATTCTTTCCATTACCACTTTTTTAACATAGTCCATAGCTTTTCTTTGATATTTTCTTGGGTCAAACTGTTTAGCGTCATGGGCTAAGAATTCTCTCAATCCAGCAACATAAGCTATTCTTAAATCGGTATCTGTGTTAACTTTATTGATACCGTATTCAACAGTTTGTTTCAATACATCAGCAGGAACACCTTTAGAACCACCAAAATCTGCTCCGTATTCTTCAGCTATCTTAACGTATTCTTGAACTACGCTTGAAGCACCATGAAGAACAAGTGGTTTTCCAGTGACTTCTTTAACTTTTTTCAATCTGTCATAATCCAATTTTGCTTCACCTTTGAATTTGAATGCACCATGAGAGGTTCCGATTGCAGGAGCAAAAAAGTCGACCTCTGTAGTTTCACAGAATTCTTTTGCTTCGTCTACATTTACAAGAACATTTTCAGCAGCTTCTACGTTATCTTCAATTCCTGACAACTGCCCAAGTTCTGCTTCAACAGATACTCCAGCTGCGTGAGCAATTCTAACGATATCTTTTGTAATTCTCATGTTTTCTTCAAATACTTCGTGGGAAGCATCGATCATAACTGATGAATAACCTGCTTTGATTGCAGCCATAATGATATCAAAATTATTACCATGGTCTAAATGTAAAGCGATAGGAATATCAACTGTGTTAGCCATATCCTTGATCATGTTTACAAAAAACCTAGCCCCTCTGTAAGGGTCATTCATACCAGCGTATTTAATTGCACCTTCACTTGTTTCAATAATAAGTGGAGATTTCTTTTCAAGAGCACCTTCTAAGATTGCATGGAAAAACTCCATATTGTTAATGTTAAAAGCAGCAACACCATAATAACCTTCACTTGCTTTATCAAGAATATCTTTTGTATCGACATAAGCCATTTTTGATACACCCTCCCTTTTTATACGTGTAAAAATTTATGAGTTTAATTATTAATATTTCTTCCAATGTAATTATATCATTAAAACACTTAAATTTCTACAATACAATGTAAAAGAAAATCTTTATATGGTAATCAGGAATTTCGAATAAGAATATAGAAGAATTAATTGTGTTTAATAAAATTAATATATCAGTCGATTAATTAATAAAGAAAAATAAAAATTTTGGAGGGGTAATATGAAAAAAATAATTATTTTCTCAGCATTGATCATTTCAATAATTTTAGTCTTTAATAGCTGCACTACAGGGTTTAACAATGATTCTATAACTCTTAGTTTATCACTCACAAACGATGATTCAAAGTCTTATGTGACAGATATCCCTTTAGAATTCATATTGAAAATTAATTTACCACTCGCTAATAATTCTTTAAGCGGTTTTTATTTAGAAGTTTCATCTGATAATGGAGTTGTTAATAATGAAAGATATACAACTACAAGTTATAACCTTGGGGAGACTGCTGTTGCAACAGAAATAAATGCACAGGTTATAGACAGCAAAACAGTAAAGATTACTTATACCCCTGAATTTTCAGGTAAATATATATTTACAGGATATTACCAGTTGGCTAATAACCCAGAGATCTCTTCGAATTCTTATGAAAAAGATATTATTGGGGTAAACAACAAAATAGGCGATATTGAATTATTAACTCCAGAAAACAGTAAAAAAAGAGTTCTAGAAAATGAAACGGAATTTACTTGGGTAATTGGTGTAAATGAAAATCCGAAAATTAATTTAGATTTAGATTTAGAAGATTCAGTTACTGGAGATATCAGAATTGAAAAAGAAAATGGTGAACAAAAGAGAATTAATGAAGTGTCTGATCATCAATATACTTTAGATAGTTTTGAATCTGCGGGTTTTTATAGATTGAAAGTGAAATTATTTGATAGTAATAGTGAATATTCCAATATAGTGTATGATACAGAAGATGTTATTTTCATAGTTTCTGATGATCAAAACAAACCTGAAATAGAATTTGTTAGAAATGATAAAAATGAGATAATTGAAGAAAACAACATTACTGTAGAGACTTTATCTGATTTATACAATGTCACTTTTAATATTCTTGATGAAGAAGATTTTGGCAATTCAGGTATCTATTCAATCAAAGCAACTGTAGCCTCTGGAGACAGCACAGAAGTCGTATTTAAAAATGAGATTTATCCATATGGGACCTTCAATGATACAATCAGTTTAAATTTGGATACTGATATACAAAATCATAATATAAAAATTATCGTTGAAGATTATGTAGGCGAAAGAACAATTGAGAATTATTCAATAAATATTAAAAAAATAAGTTCTGAAACAAATTTAGAACCCCGATATTTAGATAATGAAATTTTAGAATATGACTATTCTAACAAAGTTTATAATTATGAAGGTGGGCAAGACAATTTAGTAAACCTTGTTTCTGAAATAATTACTAATAAAGAAATAAATGAAAATCATAAATATTTTTTCAAAATAACCGATAGATATGGTGAATTGATAGGTAGAAAAGATAGAGATGGAAATATTGTAGAGACTTTTGAAGCAACTAGACTTAGCCAAAATAGTTATACTTTTTCTGGATATCAATTGAGTGAGGGGTATAATTTGCTAAACTTACAGGCTAGTATTTATTCACCTGAAACAGGAGAAATATTTGCAAGGAATCAAGATAGTATTAATGTATTTGTAGAAGATATCACTCCTCCAAAGATTTATAATGCAATAATAAAAGTTGAGGGACAGCAGTTTGAAATTGATCCACCAAACATTGGAAATGTCAATTATATAGAAAATAAAGTGTGGAGGTTCGAGATAACAATTCAAGACACATCAGATATTGTTGTAAATACCGATGAATTGATAGCTGAAATCATAGATCCTAATGGCAACAATATATTAGACAATCCCCTTAGTTATACTTTGGAAGGTAATAAATTAATAATAACTCAGCCAAATACTTTTAGTAATACTTTGGTTAAAGGTATGTATGAGATTAAAATTTCTAGAGAATCTTATGATGGCACAGTGCAAATAGAAGATGAATATGATAATTCTATAGATGTTAGACAAAATTATATAATTAAATTTGAGGTGAACTGATATGAAAAAAATATCTTTGTATATACTTCTCCTCACATTATTTATGTTAGTTTTTAATAGTTGCATGCTTTTTGAAGATGATGTAAGTCCTGTATTCCTAGAAAATCCGCAATTGGTTGATGAAACAAGTTCTACCTTTTCAAAAGGATTAGGTTCTCAAGCAACTATTAAAATAAATGTTGAAGATAATAATGGTATAGATGAAATCGCATTGTTTAAGAGCAAAGAAAGTTCGCCGTTTCTAAAACTTTTGGAAAAATCCAATAGAAGTAAAATAAATGATGTTTTTTCATTTAATCTTCCTCCTTCAGATAATATATACAATATTTTTGTTAGAGTTATTGACACTAATGGAAATGCAGTGATGAAAGAAGTAACATTATCAAATAAAAATGTACCTGCATCTTTTAACACTAAAGATGATGTAAAACCATCTTTAATACAAGATCCTTATATTGAAAAATCAGAGTTAAAAAATAATAATGATTACATAATTTTCAGACTGGAAGACCAAGGTTTTGGCTTCCAGTCTGTTAAAGTATCTATTGCTGATCAAATAATAGACTTAAAAATTTCAGATCAAAAGAATTCAAACTCTTTTGTTATCGAAGAAAAAAATTATTGGAGAGAATCGGGTGTAGCTTATATTGAGAATAGATTTCCTCCTGGTGATTATAATATGAGAATAACTGCTACAGATAAGAAAAATAACCAATTTTCAGATGTAAAAAAATTGGAAGTTAGTCCTGATTATGATTTATTTGATGTTTTAGAAGTAGATTTAAATTATAAAAAGAATGTTTTACCAAACGAAGTTTATACATTAACAGTAATTGCAACTAGTATGAATTATGTTAAAGAAATATTAGTCGATGATAGGGAAATTTATCCAAAAGATGGCTTAACAAAAACACATGTAATAGCTAGAGAAAATAAAAAAGCACCGGGAAGTGTTCAAGATTTGCCTATTACTCATAATATAGAAGTTTCTACTTTTTTAACAAATAGTACTACTAATTATACTGCTGAAATTTTTGTTAAAGAAGACCAGATGCCAGAATATGAGTATTTCAATGTTTATAAAATAGATGGAGAAAATTTGATTCCATATGATGAAGCTGAAATATATGAAAACGATAAAATATTAGTTGATTTTAAAGTTTATGATGATATAGCACTTGAAAAAGTTTTTCTTAGATATGGTGAAAATAAATCAAAAGAATACAACACTTTCCAAAAAGAAATTTCGTCTAATAATTACAATGAGTTTTATAAAGGTGAAGAAACGATTATTGTTGATTATAATAACTTTCCTATTGAGCTTGAAGTTATTGATAAAAGTGGAAATAAATTGGACTATAACAGTGATAACAACTTGAAAAAAGAGATATCAATAAAAGATGAATCATTGCCAGTAATTGATGAGGTTAATATTATTGATGGCAATAGAAAAATAACAGGAAGTAAAACATTTAAAGTTGCAAAGAACAATGAAGTGTTTTTTAACGTCAGTATAAAAAGAAAACAAGCTTTGATAAGTTCTGTAAATATATATATAAAAGATAGTTCAGGGAATGTGACTTCAACATTAAATACTGAACCATCAAGTAATCCTTTTGTTTTTAATACAATCAACGGTTATCCAGTTCCAGATACGAATTCCATTTTTTTCGATATAGAAGTGGAAGATGTTGAAGGTAATAATGTATTAAAAGAAAATTATGAACTTATGATTTTTGATAATGAAGAGGATATATATGTTCCAAAAATTACTACAAATGATTTTAGCAAAATTATTGTTCCTGGAAACGAAATAGGTCCATTCAGTGCAAGTTTTACAGATGATGAATCTCTTAAAAATATTTATATACAAATTAAGAAAAAGAATATAGATGGAAGTACTTCTAGTATATTAAACGAAGAAGGAAATATTGATCCAGGCACTATTGTTAGTGATGGATCTGATGAAAATCCATTGAGATTAAAAAGAGCTTCTTTGTCCCTAAATAATTGGATTCCAAAAGAAGATGGTGAGTATATTGTCGAATTCTATGCAAAAAATATACAGAATTATAATACGAAATTACAAGTTGATTTAGAAGTCAGGGATATTTCTGTAGAATTAATAAATCCACCAGACCAAAATGCTTATTTGTATGGTGGTAACATCGATATTCAAGTTAACACAATACAGAATTCTAATAACAAACTCATAATTGTTTACGATAGTAATAATAACGGTTTATACGAAGAAACAGAAATAACTTACACAGAAAATTATGAAGAAATACCACCTGATGGGATTATTGAAGACAGACTAATCACAGCTAATTACAGTATATTCCCAAATGTTGGTAATTACAAAATTATGATAGAAAGAGAATATGCAGGTTTTGAAACAAGCGATCAAGTTTTTATAACTCTGGAAGATTTTGATGATTTTGAATTTTCAAGGAACGGAGTTATTTTCACAAGTGATGTTGGCATCAACAATTCTGTTGATAGTGGTGAATATAAACCAGATAATGACAGATATTATATTCCAATTACTTATGATGGACAAAATCAATCTCAAATAGATTTACAATTAACTATTAAAGGATATAGCTTGATCGACACTGTAAGTGTTAATGTAAACGGTAATAGCTATCAAATGAATCATATATCTACTAACACTCCAGATAATTTTGAAAAGAGAGAATTTGTATATGAAACATCTATTGATAAAGAAGATATAGATATTGAAAATAACAATATAATAATTACAATGGAGAGTTATTTTAGTGACGATTTCAATAATGAAACACAAACAAGTTTAAACCTTATAGCTATAGGTTTGAACAAACCTCGTGTTAAAAATTTTAATTTCAATATTTCTGATAATACATCGGAATTCATTTTAAATGAAGAAAATTACGAATCACCAGAAGATGAAATAATTTTCGAACAGGGGACTACTTATCAATTGGTTTTATCTAATATTTTATTTGAAGATGATTATAAATTATCTGAAGTGCATTATTATTGGAGAAACAAATCAAACAATCAAATAATTCCAATTAATGATTTTAATTTTAGTGGAAGTCCTTTAGTAAGCACTTCTCCTACTGATTTTGGAGGTTCAAGTTTTGATTTTAATGCCCCAGTAGAACAAGGAACTTATGAATTTGTTATGGAGTTGAGAAATGGTAATTATGAAGTAATTGATAATTCATCTTTATCAAGTTATATGGATACAATTAAAGAATATAACAATACGAAAATAATAATAGATTCTCAAGTACTTCAATTCCTTGATATGATAGCTAATATAGTTCATACAAAGGATAATATAAATAATGAAGGCATTGGAGTAATACCATCATCAACTTATGACATAGATTTGATAATACAAAATTCAGAATTTTTGAATGAAAAATCATTCAATGCTTACATAGATCAATTGGGTAAAACTTATAATTTATCTATAAACAGTGTTATAAATGCTGGTAAGAACGATACTCAAAAGAATTATACAGTTCAAGTTAATATTCCTACAAATGTTTTAGATGGCTATGCCGACTTGAGGGTTACTTTTGAAAATACCAAGGGAGAAACTTTCGAGACAACTGATAAAGTAATACTTGATAAAAAAACTGCATATGCTTTACCTAAACCTTATTATGAAAACGAAACAAATTCGATTTACTTATATTTGAACAAAGAACTAATAGAAAATGATATAAAAAATATATATTTCGAAGTAGAAGGGTACGGAGTAATTGGTAAGGATTATCTTGACAAGGAAGTAACCTCAAGTGAAATAATATATAGTTACAGATTAGATGAATTTTATCCTGGAATTACTTACAATATTAGGGCGCTAATAAGAGATATGAACTCAAATATATTTATTGGCGATAAACAAGAGATATCTGTTCAAACAAATAAGACGGTGATTAAAGGGTTAAACAATCTTGGAGTATATAAAGATATTTTGGCTATTGATGATTCAGACGAAATCATTGTCTATGATAATAATGAATTTGACTATATTAAATTAGAATCTAATGATGGTAATATGATTTTTGGAGCTTTAAATGAAAAAGAGTATGTAACAGATGTGAGCACTATAAGCTCTTCAAATGATTTAACTTTGACAGTTAGGGATACTATTGGTAATAAATCTATATTCAACTTTGATTTTTATAAGTATTCTGACAGTATAAATCCAAATTTAGTTTATGATGATATGCTGATTTATTCAAACAAAAATACTGGTATTTATCCATTAGAAGTATTTTTCGATACTGGAAATAAGTTGAGATCAGTTTCTGTCTATTCAAATAAATTCACAAATATTTTAGAACCCATATATATGAATAGAACTGCAGAAGATAATACATATGATTTGATACTACCAAAATTAGAAGAGGGATTGTCTGAAAAAGTTACTTTGACTGCTTCTATGATAGATATATCTGGTTATACTGAAGAGATTAATATTGATATAGAAGTAGACACAAAAGCACCAAGTTTTACATCATTTAGTCTTTCTGGAGCTGCAACACAAGTAGACAACAATTACGAAGTGTCTTATTCCAATGTAGATGGATTAGAATTAAGCTGGGAAATAAATGAGGATAACATATCAGATTCTTTAGGTGAAGTATTCGTTGTAGTGAATAATAATTATTATGAAATAACAAGCAGTAAAAAAGACAATACTTACTCTTTTGATGATGTTGACTTGTTTGTAGATAACGAATACGAAGTCTATGTTTACAGCAAAGATTCTGTTGGTAACTTCAATACCAGTGAAAAAATCATAATAAAAGTAGTCGAATAGGAGGTGGAGTTATGAAAAAAACAGTATATTTAATATTAATAACATTAATATCTCTAGCATTAACAAGCTGTATGATGTTTAACGATACTCAACCTCCTGAATTCTACGAAAAACCTACAATAGAAGGAAGCACTAGGGGGACTACTTTTTCTGATGCTGGGGATGAAATAATTATAAATTTTAAAGTTAGAGATAATCAAGCGATCAATTATATTCAACTTTATAAAAGTACTGATTTATCAAAGCCAATCCAAACAATATTAAACAATTTTCAAAAAAATAAATTTGAAGCAAATGGATTAAGAGTTAATCTGCCGTATGATATTCAAAAATATAAATTGTACCTTGTGGCTGCTGATATCGAAGGTAATAAAGTAACTCAACAAATCGGTGAAAATCATTATTTTGATGTAAAAGATAGTAATTCTCCAATTTTAGAAGAGAGATTTGAAGTTGAAAAAATAACCGATGAACTATATAAGATGAAATTCTTCTTTGAAGAAATTGGAAGTGGAATTGAAAACTTTACGGTTAATTATAAAAATAAAAATGTTATAACTAAAAAGTATAATTCGGCTGATGATTTTGAGGACATTACAGATAATTATTATGTTATAGAAGAAAGTAACAGTTGGAAACAATCTGGGTATTTAGTGTTTTTTTCTAATCTTTCTATCGGTAATAATAATTTTAATGTGTTTGCGAAAGATAAATATGGGAATACATCAGACAGCTATTTATTTACTGAAACAATTGAATCTGAAAACCCAGATTCTCAAATAACATTAGATATTAATTATCAAGAATTTTATATTATGGATGAAAGAACTAATGAAACGGAAGAAATTAATTTTAAAATATCAGCTTCTGATGAAGATTCATATATATCTAAGTTAGAAATTATAGAAAATGGGAGAAAGAAAGAAGTTCCCGTAAACCCAGCTGTACCTAGTTATAACTATGAGTACACCATTGGTAGAAAGTCCTCAATACAAAATATAAATCTAAAAGTCATAGCTTATAACACTAGCGATAATCAGGTGGAAAAAGATTTCACAATATCAGTTATTGAAGAAAAGAAACCGAATATTAGTTTAATTTTAGAAGAAATAGAAAAATCAGCTGGTTTTGTTCCTCCAAAAGATTTTATTATTGGAGACAATGTTTTCATAGAAAATGGAGATTCATTACATTTTTCATTAAAGGCGGAAGATCTTTTAGGATTAGATAACATAGTAATATATACAATAAAGGATTTTAATAAAGAGATAATTTACACTAGAGATTTTGTTGAAAATCCAAATCTTTATGAAGAAGATATTCAGATAACTTTTGATAGCAAAGGCGTGTATAAAATCTATGTATCTGCGGTAAATAAAAATGATTTATCAACAACTTATCAGTATGACAAAAACATAGTATACAGTGATGAGAATTATACAGTTGGAAATATAAAATTAAGAGCAAATTTTTATTATAACGGAAACGAAATCGATCAAGATATATTCTATAAATCTGTAGGTGGAGAAAAAACATTCACCGTCTCTGATAAAACAAATATCGAAATTGCTTCTGAAATAATTTCTAAGTATCAAAATATAAAGGCAGTATATTATCAATTAGATGCAACGGAGTTGCCTGCAGAGAATTATGATAGTAATTCTCTGGAATGGAGAAGTATAGATTACTACGAAGTTGATATAAATGAATCAACAAAATACCAATTATCAATAAAAATAGTGGATACTTTTGGGAAAGAATATCTTTTGAGCGACAATTATTATGTTAAAGTTTTGAATACTCCTGAGGAAGCTTACGGATCAGAAATTAACATTTTTGCGGATAACTATAATCCTGGAACAGGTGACGAAATAAATATTAGTTACAGCATAGACGATGATTTTGGTGTAGATAATTATAAAGTAGAACTATATGAAATTACAGAAGATGCATCTATTTTAATAGATGGGAACCCTTATATAAATAAAAAATTAGACGAGAGAAAAACTTATGACAATTCAAAGAATTGGACCCCATATAGAACATCAATATATAAATTCAAATTAACAGTTGAGAATATTTTGGGCGTAGTTAAAGAATACGAAACCAAAGAAATTGTTGTATCGGAACTGTATATAAATATTATTGAACCTTTACAAACTCAAATTACAAAAAGAAGATCAGATAGTTTAGTACCTTTTAAAGTAGACACTTCTGGAGGAGCAACTCTAAATGTTTATGTTGAAAATTTAGAGGGTAATAAGTATCAGATTATGAATAGATATATAGAAAACAATGAAAATATATTTACACGATACGATTTCACTCTTAATCTTGGTATGGAGTATCCTGATTACTCTTCGGGGAATGGAATAGTATTTGATAAGCCAGGAGAATATAGATTATTCTTCCAAGCAAAATATTCTGACAAAATCAAAGAAATTCAAAAAACATTACTTATAAGAGATGATACAGATACTATACTCGAGTCGTTTGAAATAACACCTGATTTTACTGGTTCATCTACTCCTACTGATAGCGAATTTGCTAGTTTAGAAAAAGGTGTTTATGAAGAATATGAATTTTCAAATAACAAATACTATATACCAGTGGATTATGACGGAGCTAACAAAACTAGGGTAGATATAGAAATAAAATTAATTGATTACAATGTATTGGATGATGTAATAGTTGAGATCAATGGTAATTCATTTACATTTGAAGCACCAACAAACATAGAAAATATTACTAGTGGAGCAAATGAAGGTAAAAAGATATTTACTTATCAAATTGGTCTAGCGAAAGAAAACATTAACGTTGGAATAAATAACATTGTTTTTTGGGTTGAAAAAGAAATCTATGATGAACCAAAGAATATTCTTGAATTAGATTTGGTAGCTCTTGAGTGGGAATCTCCAAACATTAATGATTATGATTTTGACATATCAAATGTAAATATTTCCAAGGGACAAACTTCAAATAAATATTTTGTTTTAGGACAACATAGAGTTAATTTTAATGAGGTAGATTTTTCAGATAACTTTGGGATAGGAGCTTTTGATCTTAGACTTTTTGAAAGAGATGGAAATAATAATTTTATTGATCTAGATAAATCTCTTTATGGAGTTATGAGAATTAGAAATGACCAAACTCAAAGTAAGCAAACTAATGTTTCCGAATCTGATCTTGAAACAGTTTTTGGGAGTAATGGCTTGAATCTTTCTAATTTCTCGTTTAATGAAAGCATAGGTTATTATAGATTAGAAGCAACTTTATACGATGAAACATATGTAATCGCTATGGAATCTGAAAAAGATGCAGTTAAAAATTATATAGAAAAATATAACAAAAAAACAGCACCAATTTATATATATTTAACAGAAAATGTTAAGGCAAAAAAGATTACTTTGTTACCAGGAGATATTGATTATATTAGAGAAAAAACTTTTAATTATGATCTTGAAATTGAATTATCTGAGAGTTTAGATGTTGAAGAAGTAGTGGATATAGATTCAATTGATGCTAAATTGATTGGTCCAAAAGAAATCCATTTGGATACAACTGCTTCATATGCTGGTGAGAATGTTTATAAAATAAAATCAATCATAGCCCAGAGTGAATCAGTATATGATGGTTTATATTCACTAGTTATTAATTTTAAAACAAAGTATTCAGATAAATTAGAAGAAATAAAAAAATCTGTAATTATTAATTTAGACCAAAGTAGAAGTTTAGGGAGAATTCAGAGAAAATACATTAATGGAAAAGGAAATACCAGTTTTGAAATAGAAATCACAACTCTGTACCCAGAAAATTTAATATATGATGTGGAGAACTATTACTTTGAATATAATGGAATTATTAAACAAGGAGTTTTGAATCCGAACAAGAAAACCGCTTCAGTCGATTTTTATGATGTTCCTAATGGAACTTATGAATTACAATTTCATCTGATTGACAAAATGGGTGAAGAATTAATAAGTACTCCAATCGAATTTGTTGTTGAAGAAAATCCTCCAATAATAGAAAATATAATAACTGATACCAAAGATAGAAATAGAAATGTATTGGCTTTAAATACTGATGAGAAATTTACTGATAAAAACATAGCTATCAATGATGATGTGAACCTTTATAAATCTATATTTACTTCTAATAATGATTTTATATCTATAAACGATAGATCAAGAGAACACATTGTAAATATCGCTTCTATGTTGAGTAATGTAGGAGATACAAATTCTTATACAAATGGAGCAAGTTTTTCTTTAAACTTAGATATTACAGACATTAACTCTAATGATACATATGAAAACATTACAGTATATAGAGATATAACAGCGCCATCTACAGTTATAGATAATGGAATACCAAATCTAATTGTGGAAGATGATAAAAATATTGAATTGCTTGTGAATGATAATGTTGCTACAAAAATTGCTGAATTAAGCATTTTGAATACTACAATTTTGGAAAGAACCATGGACCAAGCCGGCAATGATTTCGACATTCATGATTTTGAATATGAAATACCAAATTTACCAGCAATAGAAGGGGAATTTACATTAGAAGTTTTTGCAGAAGACTTAGCAGGTAATTCAACAACAATGCAACTACCAGATAAAATTAGAATAGATAATCAAAAGCCTTCTATAGAAGATTTCAATGTTACTGACAATGCAAATTTAAATGGAGGAAAATATTATATTAATGATACTAACAAGCACTTATTAGAATGGCAAGTATCCGACTTTACCATAGATGACTCTCAAGGTAAATTAAGTTTTTATGTAAATGGAACTTCAACTTTTGAAGCAACAAATACTAATAGAAATTCTGGATTCCTTAACTTAAATAGCCTTGGGATTAATTCAGAGAATGAATATGAAATTTATATGATCGCTACAGATGAAGCAGGATTAACAGATGAATCCAATTCATATAAAATAGTATATGATAAGACTGTGCCTAATATAATTTCAGCTTCTGCTGATAGCACTCCTATAAGTGCTGGAAATTCTTATTCTCTTGGAGAAGAATTTGTAAATATAGAAGTTCAATTTGAGGATATAAATTTTGGAACCTATAATGTAACATATCAAGGTAATAATCAAAATGCTACAGTCGATTTTAATCAACAAACTGGTATTGGTATTTTGAGAATTCAAAATTTAGAAATATTTAATACTCCTTATAATTTAGTTATCGAAATACTAGATTATGCTGGAAATACTACTGGAACAGTAACTTACACACTAAAAAAATAAAAAATTTGTAAAATAAAAAAAGAGACGGATTTTAATCCGTCTCTTTCATTTATGAGTTTAATTATTTTAATTCGTTAAGATTATTTTCAACGATTTCTTTTGTATCTCTTGCGATCATTAATTCTTCATTAGTAGGAACAACCATTAATTTTACTTTGGAATCGTCAGTAGAAATAATTTTTTCTTTACCTTTAAAATCATTAACTTCTTTATCTATTTTAACTCCTAAATAGCCAAGATATCTTTCTGCAATTTCTTCTCTCATTATTGGAGAATTTTCTCCAACTCCTGCTGTAAATACAATTGCGTCTACACCATTCATTGCAGCTGCATAAGCACCAATATATTTAGCAATTCTATATTCATATATATCAAATGCCATTCTTGATACTTTTTCTCCTTCAATTGCATTATCTTCAATATCTCTCATATCAGAATATTTTTTTGTAACTCCTAACATTCCAGATTTTTTGTTTAGGATATTTAGCATTTCTTTTGGAGTTATATTTTCTTCTTTGCAGATAAATTCAATTATCGCTGGATCCAAATCTCCACTTCTTGTTCCCATTGCTAGTCCTTCTAAAGGAGTGAACCCCATTGAAGTATCAATTGATTTTCCATTTTTAACTGCAGCAACAGAAGCTCCATTTCCTATATGACAAGTGATTATTTTTAAATCTTCAGGTTTTTTGCCTAATACTTCTGCAGTTCTTTTTGCAACATATCTATGAGAAGTACCGTGGAAACCATATCTTCTTACTTTATATTTTTCATAATATTCATATGGAATAGCGTATAAATAAGATGTTTGTGGCATTGTTTGATGGAATGAAGTGTCGAATACACCAACTTGCTCTGCATTAGGTAATAATTCCATAGAAGCTTTTATTCCCATTACATTTGCAGGGTTGTGTAAAGGAGCTAAGAAAGACATCAATTCAATAGTATCTAATACTTCTTTGTTGATTCTAACAGAAGAAGCAAATCTTTCTCCACCATGAACAACTCTGTGACCTACAGCATCTATTTCTTCTAATGATTCTAGCACTCCGTGATCTGAAGAAACTAATAAATCTAAAACCATTTTTAGACCTTTTTCATGGTCTGGAATGTTGTCTTCAATTATATTTTTTTCTCCATTAACTTTGTGTACAATTCTAGAACCATCAATACCTATTCTTTCAACTAAACCTTTGGCTAAAACATTTTCATTATCCATGTTTAATAATTGGTATTTAATTGAAGAACTACCTGAGTTTATTACTAATACTTTCATTTCAAAACCTCCTTAAAATTTTTTCAATAAAGTTTATCATATTTTGTTTAACTTAATTTTACTTAATCGTTTATTAATAAGAAAAAAGGGAGAAAATCTCCCTTTTTAAATTAATCTAATAATTCTTTATATAATGGAAATTTGTCAGATAATTCTTTAACTTCTTTAATTATTTCATTTTTTATATTTTCATCAATTGTACCTTCATCATCTTTAACATTATTTGCAACTTTTACTATTAATTTAGCAATAATTCTCATTTCTTCTTCTTTCATTCCTCTTGTTGTTAATGCTGGAGTTCCAACTCTGATACCTGAAGTAACAAAAGGAGATCTTTTTTCTTTTGGAACAGTATTTTTATTAACTGTTATATGACATTTTTCTAATCCTTTTTCTAAAGCTTTACCAGTAACTTCCATATCAGATAAATCTAATAATAACAAATGGGAATCAGTACCCCCAGAAACAATTTTCATTCCATTTTTTTCTAATTCATCTCCTAAGGTTTTTGCATTCATAACTACTTGTTTTTGATAAATTTCGAATTCAGGTTCTAAAGCTTCTTTAAAAGCTACAGCTTTTGCTGCAATTACATGTTCTAAAGGTCCACCTTGTATTCCTGGGAAGATAGCTTTGTTTACAGCTTTGTATATATCTTTATCATTAGTTAAAATCATACCGCCTCTTGGACCTCTTAAAGTTTTGTGAGTTGTTGTTGTAACTACGTCAGCATAGTCCAAAGGGTTAGGATAAATGCCTGCAGCTACTAACCCAGCAAAATGAGCCATATCAACCATTAAATAAGCACCAATTTCATCAGCAATTTCTCTGAATTTTTTGAAGTCTATGATTCTTGCGTAAGCACTTCCGCCCGCAACAATTATTTTTGGTTTGTGTTTATGAGCTACCTCTCTAACTTCATCATAATCTATTATTCCAGTATCTTCATTAACTCCGTAAGAAACAACGTTATATATGTTTCCTGAGAAATTAACTGGAGATCCGTGAGTCAAATGACCACCATGAGACAAAGACATTCCCATAAATGTATCTCCTGGTTGTAATAAAGCGAAATATACTCCCATATTAGCTTGAGAACCGGAATGAGGTTGTACATTTGCATATTTGGCGTTGAATAATTCTTTTGCTCTATTTCTTGCTAAGATTTCACCTTTGTCTACAACTTGACATCCACCATAATATCTTCTTTTTGGATAACCTTCTGCATATTTATTTGTTAAAACACTACCCATAGTTTCCATAACTGCTATTGATGCAAAATTTTCTGACGCAATAAGTTCTAAACCAAATTCTTGTCTTTCTAATTCTTCTTGGATAATTTCATAAATTTCAGGATCGGAATTTTTTACATTTTCCCACATGGTTTTCACCCCTTCTTATTTAATATAGATTATTCATTATTATTATAAACCAAAGGTTAAAAAAATAAAACTACTGAATTAATGTGAATATGAAATCTCTTTCATGAAATTTTTTTCATATCGGGTTTATTTAACCATAATCCTATTTAATTCCCCGTATATAATCTACATGGCTTTTGTGATTTAATGTAAATTTGACTATAATAAATATAGTAGGGAAAAAATATTCATAAGGAGGTAATTCTATAATGAATTATGAATCAAAATTATCATGTGTGGCTCGTGGAATTAAATCAAGTATTATCAGAGAACTATTAAAGGTAGCAAATGACCCTGGTATGATCAGTTTTGGAGGAGGAGTACCTGATCCAGATACTTTTCCAAGACATAAAATGGCAGAAATTGCAAAAGATATCATTGAGAACGAATATAAATTTGTTCTACAATATGGCACAACAGAAGGCGATCAAGAATTAATGCAAGGATACATCGATTTATTGAAAAAATACGAAAATATCGATTGGTTAAACTATGACAATATGGTTATAACTGTTGGTTCTCAACAAGCATTATACCTTATTGGTATAACCCTTTTAGATGAGGAATCATATTGTGCCGTAAGTAGACCTATTTATCTTGGTGCTGCGAGTGCATTTGTTCAAAGAAATCCTCATTTTATAAACGTGCCGTTATTAAAAGATGGTATAGACCTTGACTATTTGGAAAACGAATTAGAAAAACTTAAAAAAGAAGGAAACATAGACAAATTTAAATTTACATACGTTGTGTCTAATTTTCATAACCCTGCTGGAGTATCAATGGGCTTAGAAAAAAGGAAAAAATTGGTTGAGTTGGCAAAAAAATATGACTTTTTAATTATTGAGGATGACCCTTACGGTGCATTGAGATTTGAAGGAGAAAAGGTTGATACAATTTATTCACTAGCTCCAGATAGAACTATTCTTTTGAACACTTTTTCGAAAGTGTTATCACCTGGTTTAAGACTGGGGGTTGTAATAGGTCCAAAAGAAATAGTTAGAAGAGTTACTATGGTTAAACAAGCAGCTGATTTGGCAACACCATCTTTAACACAAAGATTGGCGGCTAAATTTATAAACGAAAACGATCTAATGGAAGAAATCAAACCAACAATAAAACTTTACCGAGAAAAGAAAGATTCCATGATGAAAGCTATGAAAAAGCATCTTGGAGATATCAAAGGAATAGACTGGACATATCCTGAAGGTGGATTGTTTACCTGGGTAACCCTTCCAAAAGAATTTGATACTATGGAAATGTTTGAAATAGCAAAAAAAGAAAAAGTTTTATACATACCGGGTGTAGCTTTCTATGTTGACGAACCAGATAAAAATACTATGAGAATATCTTTCTGCTTACCAACTCATGAAGAAATCGATGAAGGAATGAAGAGATTGAGAAACTCCATAAATAAATATGCTGAACAAAAAGGAATTGAATTATAGGAGGTCAACAATGTATAAAATTCTTACAATAAATCCTGGCTCAACCTCAACAAAAGTTGCTTTATTTGAAGACAATAATATGATAGCTTCAGAAAATTTGGAGCATAAAGCAGAACAACTAAAAAAATATGATGATCTAATTGACCAAACTGAATTTAGAAAAAAAGCTGTTATTAATTTTATCAATAAAAATGGTATAGAAATAAATGATTTACATGCAATAGCTGCAAGAGGTGGTATCTTACCACCTCTTAAAAGTGGTACTTATAGAGTTAACAATGAGATGGTCCATTATTTAAAATATGACGCTGAAGTTGAACATGCTTCAAATTTAGCTGCCATTATTGGTTTTGAAATGGCGAAGAACAATATCCCTGTTTTTATAACTGATCCTGTTTCTGTAGATGAATTTATAGATGAAGCTAGAATTTCTGGAAATGCTAATTTGGAAAGATACAGTCACCTTCATGCTCTTAATATGAAAATGGTGGCAAGAAGGGCTGCGGACGAAATTGGCAAAAATTATTATGACTCCAATTTTATTATTGTACATCTTGGAGGGGGTATATCTATTGGAGCCCAAAAAAAAGGTAGAATAATAGATGTAAATAATGCTAACGACGAAGGTCCATTTAGCCCTGAAAGAAGTGGAGAACTTCCTATGGGGGATGTTGCTAAAATTGCATTTTCAGGGAAATATACATATAAAGAGTTAAAGAAAAGGTATGTTGGAAACGGGGGACTAGTAGCTTATTTGGGAACAAATGACTTGAGAAAAGCCTTTGAGAAATCTAAAAAAGATGAAAGGGCTAAACTTGTTATTGAAGCAATGGCCTATCAAATTTCAAAAGAGATAGGGGCTATGGCAACAGTATTAAAAGGTGAAATAGATGCGATAGTTATAACAGGGGGTTTAGCTAATTCAGAAAGATTTGTTTCGATGATTAAAGAAAGAATTTCAAAGTTGGGATTGATTATGGTTTATCCTGGTTCTTATGAAATGGAAGCTTTATGTCAAGGTGCTTTAAGAGTGCTAAACAATTTCGAAAAACCGTTAACCTGGAATAAAGAGGTGAAGTGAAATGATAAAAAAACTTAGAGAACTCATTGATTTAGCTTCAAAATTTGAAAGAAAAAGAAAGGTTGCAGTTGCAGTTGCTGAAGATGAAGTGGTACTTCAAGCACTCAATGAAGCTGTGGATCTTAATGTTTGTGAAGCAGTACTTTTTGGTAATAAGGACAAAATCAGAAGCCTTTTGAAAGAAATGAAAATAAATGAAAATAAATTTGAAATCAGAGGATATGAAAATAAAAAAGAAACTATAAAAGCAGCTATAAAATCGGTATCAGACGGTGAAACTGATCTTCCTATGAAAGGTAAGATAACAACTGGAGAATTACTTTCAGTTTATCTTAAAGAGGAATATGGGTTAAGACAAAAAGGAACTATGAATTTGGTTAGTGTTTTTGAAATCCCAACTTATCCTAAACCAATTATTATGACAGATGGAGGAATGGTTATAGCTCCCACATTAGAACAAAAAGTTGATTCTATAAATAACGCCGTAAGCATTTCTCATAAATTAGGACAGGGAAATCCAAAAGTAGCTGTAGTAGGAGCTCTTGAAAAAGTCAACCCAAAAATGCCAGCAACCTTAGATGCTGCTGTTTTAGCTCAAATGAATAGAAGAAATCAAATAAAAGGTTGTATAGTTGATGGACCTTTTGCTATGGATAATGCTATTTCAAAAGAAGCAGCTGAACATAAAGGTATAGTTAGCGAAGTAGCAGGAGATGCCGATATACTTATCATGCCAGATATTGAAGCGGGGAATATCTTTTATAAATCTATGGTTTTTTTAGGTAATGCTAAAATTGCCAGCACTATTCTTGGAGGTAAAAAACCTGTCGTTTTAACTTCCAGGGCAGATTCTAATGAAGCAAAATTATTGTCTATAGCCTTATCAGTGGTTATGTCATGAGGAGTGATTTGAATGTTTAAAATTTTAGTTATAAATCCAGGTTCAACGTCTTCAAAAATTGCTATTTATGATGATGATCAAGAAATATTAAATGAAACAGTGAGGCATTCAAGTGAGGAAATAGGCAGATTCCATGACATACCAAGTCAATACGAATTCAGAAAAAAAGTTATTGAGGAATTTTTAAATAAATCGGGTTACCCTTTAAGTAGTTTTTCCGCAATTATTGGCAGAGGAGGGCTTTTGAGGCCTATATCAGGTGGAATATATTCGGTAAACGAAAATATGATTAAAGACTTGAAGTCTTCAAAATATGGAGAACATGCCTCTAATTTAGGTGGATTAATAGCTTATGAATTGGCAAAAAGTGTTGATATAGAAGCTTTTATTGCTGATCCTGTTGTTGTGGATGAGATGATGGATATAGCAAGGATCTCTGGGCACCCCGATATTGAAAGAAAATCTATATTTCATGCTTTGAATCAAAAATCAATAGCAATGCAATTAGCTGAAAAGCTGAACAAAGATTATAAAGATTTGAATTTGATAATTGTTCATATGGGTGGAGGTATATCTGTTGGAGCCCATAAAAAAGGGAGAGTTGTTGATGTCAACAACGCTTTAGATGGAGATGGCCCTTTTACCCCAGAAAGATCCGGAACTTTGCCTTTAACAGGATTTATGAAATTATGTTATTCTGGGGAGTATGAATTAACAGAAGTTAAAAAAATGCTGAAAGGCAAAGGGGGTCTTGTTTCATATTTAGGTACTAATGATGCCCAAGAAGTTCAAAAAATGATAGAAGCTGGAGACAAAAAAGCAGAAACTATTTACAAAGCTATGGCTTTTAAAATATCAAAATGGATTGGTAAAATGTCTACGGTTCTTAACTTTGAAGTTGATGCTATAGCTTTAACTGGTGGAGTTGCTTATGATCAAATATATATGGATAAATGGATAAAAGAAAGAGTTGAGTTTATAGCACCAGTTTACATCTTCCCTGGAGGAGATGAAGAAAGAGCTCTTGCCATGTCAGCTTATAGAGCGTTAAAAGGTGAGCAAGAGATTAAATCATACTGAGGTGTTTAAATGATCAATAAACATAAAGTTAATGTATTCATTGGAATGTTTGGTTCTGGTAAAACTGAAATTTCAATAAATACAGCATTAAAGCTTAAAAGTGAATTTGAAAATGTTGCTATAGGTGATATAGATACTATAAGCCCTTATTTCAGGACAAGAGATGAAATAGATTATTTAACAAATCAAGGAATAAAAGTTATTACTCCACCAAGAGAATATATGCATGCAGATGTTCCAATAATTCCACCAGCAGTTGGAGGATATATACAAAACCCTGATTTTAAAATGGTTTTAGATGTTGGAGGAAATGATGATGGAGCAATTGTTCTTGGGTCATTGAATAATTTTATAAAAATGGTTGATTCAGCAGTGTATTTTGTTGTTAATACCTATAGACCTTTCACAGATGAAAAAAATAAAATAATAGGACATATTGAAAGATTATCGGCCAAAGCAAGATTAAACATCGACTATTTAGTATCTAATTCAAATGTAATGGAAGATACAAATGAGGAACATATTCAAAGAGGTGAAAGTATATTGGGAGAAGTTTCCAAAGAGTTGAATATTCCAATAGCTTTTACTGTTGTAGAAGAATGGGAAGAAAATATAAATACAAAATATCAAAAATTTACAATAAAAAGGTTTATGAAAAAAACATGGGACCTATAAGGAGGGAAAGCAATGGAGCATAAATTTCTCGTTGAAGTTGACCAAGAAAGATGTAAGGGTTGTAGTTTGTGTATAGATGCTTGTCCAACAAATGTTCTTGGTTTTTCAAAAGGGTTTAACGCTAAAGGTTACCATCCGGCTGAAGTACAAGCACTGGATGATTGTATAGGATGTGGATTTTGTTATCAAATGTGTCCTGATGTTTGTATAGAAGTAAAAGCTTTAGCTAAACAATAAGGAGGGGACATTCAAATGGCTGAAAAAGTAATGGTAAAGGGTACAGAAGCGATAGCTGAAGCTGCTCTTAGAGCAGGATGTAGATTATATTATGGTTACCCTATAACACCACAAAGTGAACTAACTGAATATATGGCAAGAAGAATGCCAGAAATTGACGGAACTTTTTTACAAGCAGAAAGTGAAGTAGCGGCAGTCAACATGATTTATGGTGCAGCGTGTACTGGAAAAAGAGTAATGACATCAACTTCTTCACCAGGTTTCTCTCTTATGCAAGAAGGAATATCTTATATTGCTGGAGCCGAACTTCCTTCAGTTTTTGTAAATGTTGTAAGAGGTGGACCTGGTCTTGGAGATATTCAACCAGCTCAAGGTGACTATTTTCAAGCAACAAAAGGAGGAGGACACGGAGACTATAAATTAATAGTTTATGGGCCAGAATCACTTCAAGAAGCAGTGGAATTAACAGGTAAATCCTTTGATGTAGCGGATAAATACAGAACACCTGTTCTCATCTTGGCAGATGGTATGTTAGGCCAAATGATGGAACCAGTAAGCTTTCCGGATTTTGTTGATGAAAAAGAATTACCTGATCATTCAGATTGGGCTATGACTGGTACAAAAATGGAAAGAGATGCTCATAGAGTTACTTCTTTTAATATAGACCCTTATGGTTTAGAAGAAATGAATAAAAGGTATCAGGCTAGATATAAAGAAATAATAAAAAACGAAAAGATGTATGAAGAATATATGTTAGAAGATGCAGATGTAGTTATTGTAGCTTATGGAACAATTGGAAGAATTGCAAAATCTGTTGCTAAGATGGCAAGAGAAAAAGGAGTAAAAGCTGGCGTATTTAGACCAATTACTCTATGGCCATTCCCTTATGAAGAATTGGCAAAATACAATGATCAGGCAAAATTGTTCTTCACTGTGGAAATGTCAGCAGGGCAAATGATTGAAGACGTTAAATTAAGTGTGAATGGTAAGAAACCTGTTGGATTTTATGGAAGAATGGGTGGAGTTGTACCAACACCAGGTGAAATTTTTGCTAAATTAATGGAATTAGTATAATTAAGGAGGGGAAAATAATGGCTTATATAGATAGATTTAAAGGCCCTCATGCATTAAGTGGTAAAGAATTCACTTATTGCCCAGGTTGTCATCACGGAATTGTACATAGACTTGTGGCAGAAGTTATAGATGAATTGGGTATAGAGGGTAAAACAATGATGGTAGCACCAGTTGGCTGTGCAGTGTTTTCTTATGAATTTTTTAATGTAGACGGAACTGTTGCTGCCCACGGAAGGGCTCCAGCTGTAGCTACTGGAATGAAAAGAGCAACTCCAGAAAAAACAGTGTTTACATACCAAGGTGATGGAGATTTAGCAGCTATAGGTACTGCAGAAATAGTTCATGCTGCAAATAGAGGAGAAAAAATTACAACAATATTTATAAATAATGCAATTTATGGAATGACAGGTGGTCAAATGGCACCTACAAGTTTATTAGGTATGAAAACAACCACGTCGCCATATGGAAGAAGGGCTGATCGAGAAGGACATCCCATTCATGTATCAGAAGTTTTAAAAGAATTAGATGGTGTAGCATATCTTTCAAGAACAAAAGTAAACACTCCGCAAGATGTAATAAAAACTAAAAAGGCGATAAAAAAAGCTTTTTTAGCTCAAGAAAAAGGCATTGGTTTCGGAATAGTAGAAGTTCTTTCAACATGTCCAACAAATTGGGGATTAACCCCTGTGGAATCTAACAAATGGTTAGAAGAAAACATGACCAAAGAATATCCTTTAGGTGTTTTTGTAGATAAAGTTGGTGATGGCAAATGAGTATGCATAATTCAATAATTGCAGGGTTTGGTGGTCAAGGTGTAATGCTTTTTGGTCAGATATTGTCTTATTCAGCAATGATTGATTCCAAATATACAACATGGTTACCTTCATATGGTCCAGAGATGAGGGGTGGAACTGCTAATTGTACGGTTGTTGTTTCTGATGAGTATATAGCTTCACCAGTTGTAGATAAACCAAACGAAGTTGTCGCATTCAACATCCCTTCTATGACTAAATTTGAACAAGAAATGGAAGAAGGAGGGCTTTTGATTATAAACTCATCGGTTATTGACAGAGAGCCAAAAAGAACTGATATCAAAACAATAAAAGTACCTGCAAACGAAATGGCTGATAAATTGGGAAATACCAAGATTCAAAACATGATTATGTTGGGGGCTTATTTGGGAGCAACTAATGCAGTTTCTTTAGATGCGGTAAAAAAAGCATTAGAAAAGAAATTAACAGGTAAAAAAGCAGCACTAATTGATATAAATATGAAAGCTATTAAAGAAGGAATGTCAATAGCTACAAAATAAAAAATGGATGTGCTAAGCACATCCATTTTTATTTGGCGGAGAGAGTGGGATTTGAACCCACGGATGGGGTTGCCATCACACGCGTTCCAGGCGTGCGCCTTCGGCCGCTCGGCCATCTCTCCCAAACAGAGATTATTATACCATATTTATAGAGAATCGTCAATAAAAAAGGACATGCAAAAAAATGCATGTCCAATCTTCAATCTATAAAGATCCCCTAAAATCCCCCTGTTTCAATAATATTAATTGCTTACCTTATTGTAATAATTTTATCATTTTTTGTAATAAATGTCAAACTAAAATAGAAAATTTAGACCTAAAACAATATCTGGTTTAAACCCATCATTGGAGAAAGTATCAATAGATTCTTTCATAGAAGCTTCAATGAGGATATTATTTGTAAAAAATGCACCCACTCCAAATAATAACTTGTACTCTTTATAATCAAGTAAATCAATAACAGAATTTTCTACAGCAAATTTTAATTCTAAAAATGAAATTTTTTCTCTAATGAAATAAATCCCCAAGTGCACATCATCTAATTTGAATTCGTTATTTGGATAAATTGTGATTGATTCAAAGTTTTCTGTAATTATATTATCTTTTCCTACAGGAAAATATGTATATAAAAAGCCAAGATCAGCCCTTAAATTTAAGTTGAATTTAGATAATTGCTCAATTTCTGAATTTTTAAAATCACTTTCAAAAGCGATTCCCCAATCCATTGAAAAAACGATAAACTCATAATTAAAATAATAAATAAAACGATGAATCGTTTCATAGTTATCACTCCTATTTTTATATTTTCCCTTCTTTTAGAGTTTTTTTATAAGCATCAAAAGCAAACTCATGAGATTTTTTAATATTTCTTTTAGTTATAATATAATACAAAAAAACTGTTTGATAAGCAGAAATAGCTTCTTCGTAATATTTACCCACTAAATCTAAATTATATTTTTCATCATTTATTTGAATATTTTCCTTGTTGAAGATAATTTTATAATCTGAATTAATGTTTTCTAAGACTGAAAGCTCTTTATTTTCAAAATTTGATACAAATAAAAAGTTACATCTAAATGAAGAGTTTGATTTTATTTCTGACAAGTCTATATCTACAAAAGTTTTTTTATCAGTATAAAAAAGAACATCTATTAAATTATCCATCCACTTTTCATAAGCAAAAAATAAGTTATTAACATTACAAACATATTCTTCTATATATATAGGGTCTACTCTTGAATCTTGGGAGTAATTAGTTGTGTAACATTTGTTTTCATCAATGATTCTTATCTTTCTTTTATTTTGCTTACCATTTGGGCTCCATGTTAGCGGGATGTTATTAACTTCGTAAGTGCTTAATATGAAATTTAGAAATTCATCTTCAGCTAAAAAGGAAAAAGCAATGGGGTTTAATTTATATTTTTTCAAATAAAATGATAGTCTTCCACCTCTACCACCTATTTCGGTTTTTATTTCAGATTTTTCACGGATTTTTTCATGAATATGTTCTATCACTATTCCACCGATTATAGCCAAATCAGGAGAATGATCTTGAGAAAAAATTGAGAGAGTTTTTTCTTTATACTCATATTTTATTCTCAATCCTTGTCACCTCTTGAAAAAGCGTTTTTGAACTCTTTAACTAAATCGAAAGATGAATTTATAGACGATTTATTCTCTTTAGCAATTTCTTCGTAAAGTTCGCCTCTATAAATTTTAATTTCTTTTGGTGCATCAAATCCTAATTTAATATGTCCCATTTGATTTTCTAATAACTTAATTTTTATAGTTTTATTATCCATTTTTATGACAATATCTTCTCCAATTTTTCTTGATAAAATAAGCAAATCAATCGCCTTCTTTATCTTTTAATAGCTTTTCATTTCTTTTCATTTCATCTTTTATATAATGTCTTGTTGAATATTCTTCCGATTCAACCATATATTGTATTCCTTTATTGTTTATAGTAGAAATAATTATAGGCGCCACTAAATTGGCTGTTATTTTTGACTGATCTTCTGGTATTGACAAAATAGACAAGGTGATAGCTTGATCACTTTTTTCTATTTGTAGGTAATCTACAATGTCTGAAGGAACATCAATATGATAATCATATCTAATCATTTCTGGATGTATTACAGGGAAAGCGACTTCTTTATCTTCTAAAGAAACTAACCACATTATAGGTTTTGTTTCCTCTGGAGTTATAAGAGAAAATTTAGTCAAATCATCAAACCCAGGTAGTCCAAATTCAAATTTCAAAACTTTGTCGTTATCTATGTTTATTTCACCAATTTTTGTTTCATATTTTGCCATAAAATTACCTCCTTGATAAATTAAAAGGGAGGAAATCATCCTCCCTTTAATTATATCAGATTATTTATTTTTTATAAAAAGTCTACAAGTGTTGGCGGTATGATTTTAGCTGTAGTTTTCAAAGCGCTTTGCATAACAACTTGTTGCATTGATAAATCAGTTAATACTTTTGCTAGATCCGCATCAGATTCTTTTGATAAAAATTCTGTGTTAAATTGTTCAAAATCTTCCATTCTGCTTTCTGACAATTCTAATAATCTGTCATTTCCACCTACTTCAGCTAAACCTTTTAAAGCTGATCTTTGAATATCCTCAATTGCTCCCATTTCTCTATCAATTGCGTTGTTGTTTCCACTTGCTATAGCGTCTTTCATCCTGTCTAAGTGCTTAAATACTGACGTCCCAGAATTTGTAGTAAAAACATCATAAACAGTTAATCCATAATCAACTTTATATCCCCCAACGGAGACAGATTTTTTAATATTGGCCTTGGGAGATGTTTGTATTTCACCATTTTTATCAACAGGGGCTTTATCTGATTCTGCACCACCGTAAATATATTTACCACTAACTTGAGAATTAGCTAATGATTTCATATGATCGTTTATTTTATCTATTTCGGTAACTATTGCTTGTCTATCTTCATCGCTTAAACTATCGTTAGCTCCTCTAACTGATAATTCTTTCACTCTTTGATAGATAGAGCTCATTTCCTGTAATGAAGAATCATACATATCTGTATAACTTCTGGCAAGAGAAATGTTTGATTTATATCTTTGAACTTCTCTAATTCGCGAATCAAGGTCTGAAACTCTTGCAGCAACAGTAGCGTTATCTGAAGGATAACGTACTTTTTTCCCTGTTGTTAGTTGTTCGTTTAATTTGCCATATCTTCTCAAAACATTTTGAATATCGTTTAGTGCTTGAGTATTCATTAAATTACTGGTTACTCTCATTTAGAATCACCTCTTATTATCTTCCGACTATTCCTAAGCTATTTACAACTTTGTTCAACATTTCATCTACCGCAGTGACTACTCTTGCAGAAGCATTAAAAGCTTGTTGATATTTAATCATATTTGACATTTCTTCGTCTATTGAAACGCCCTTTACTCTTTCTCTTTCTATATCAATTTGATCATTCAAAGCCTTAGAATTTAGATGCATTTTATTCGCTGTTTCTCCCCTAATACCCATTTCTGCAATTAAATTGGATAAAAAACCGTTGAATCCATCTTTTCCATCATTCAATAAAGGAGTGTCTTTTATGTTAGCCAATTCTTCCCATACAGAAGGATTATTTGGGCCAGTAAATTCAAATTCTCCGGTAGTATAATCAAAACGTCCCAAGTCTATAGCAATGTTTGAAGGATTATTTCTTATCCCATCAACTACACTCAATTTGTTAACAATACCTATTTCCGGATCTAGTTTTAAAATATCAGCATTTTTTAATGTTGAATTTATTGAATCTAAATTCATATCAGGAGATACCAAAGTCATTTTTGTATTAGCTGGGTCTGTTGTATTATTTGTTATTCCTAACGCGTTAAAAAAACCAACAGAACCTTTTATTGTTGAGTTCCTTAAATCCATATCAATACTTTGGCTACCTTTTAGTACGAATCTTCCATTTGGAGTGATAAAAGCAGATACACCAGTATTAGAAGAGTTTATTTTGTTTACTACATCATCAATAGTGTCAGTATCTAAATTTATATCAATTCCTATTCCGTTAATTTCCAGTTGTGGATCTCCACCATATATATTTCTCATTGGAGGATTACTAAAGTCTAAAACATCCACTTCTTTTTCCTGTATATTCATTGAAGAAAAAGCTCCATCTGGATCATCAAAAACAATATTTGATATATCTCCATTTTCTACTCTTTCAGTTGCGGATATATAAACTGCTCCATCATGTCTAAAAGCTCTGATAAAATTATTACTTGGAGCATTATTAATTGACGATACAAAATTATCGGCACTTGAACCGTCTAAATTTATAGTTATATTAGAACCATCTATATTAAAATTAACAATTCCTGATTCTATGTCACTTTGTTCAATTCTGTAAGCACTAACAGATTTCGTGTTAAAACCATAATCGTTCAAAAAACTTTTGTCAACATCTATAATCATTTTTTCTGATAAAGGATTTCCACCACTGTTTTCAAAAGTTAATAAGTCTTCACTTGTATTATAAGAAAAAAGATTTTCTGTAAAATTTGTATTAAATTCGTCTAACCCATTTCCAGCTAAAGCACTGGATATATTTACGCTATTAGCTGGAGGGGTGTTCGAACTATCTATTGCCACTAAAGTAGCATCTCTTAATAATTGTATATCTGATAAACTACCAGCATTGAATTTTCTATTACTTGATAACAAATTAACTTCTGGGTTGTTCAAATGTGTTCTAAAAGTAGATGCTATTCTGTAAAGCCTCGACATTTCCGTTTCTTTGTTTGTTCCTATATCTTTGAAAAATTGAGCTCCAGTTATGCTGCCAGAACCGTCAAAACCTTCTTCATGCACAAGGTTCATTGTGTCAGCTAATGTTATTGCAAATTCATCTATTTTACCCCGGTATTGAGGAACTATAGAATCTCTTAGTTCAAAAAGTGCAGCCATTTTCCCATCATTGAATTTCACTGGATTGTTGTTAGCGAATATATTATAAAAACCCTTTGTACCTGGGACAGTATAGGCTTTTAATTCTTGATAAGTATTCCCGTTTAATAAAGTTCTATCGCCTATTCTTATAGAAATATCTCCAGATGAATAATGGTTAACATGAATGTCAGCTAATTCAGATAATTGATCTAAAATTCTGTCTCTTTCATCTAACAAATCGTTTGGAGAAGATCCAGAAACTTTTATGGACCTAATTTTCCCATTTAAATCAGTAATTCTTTTAAAGTAGTTATTTATTTCAACAACTCTATTTCCTATTTCTGTATTGAAGTCTTCTTGAAGCTGTGAAAGTCTAAAATCCAAATCTTTTAAAGTATTGGCTAACTCATCAGCCCTTGAAACAATTTGACCTTTCGCTCCTTCGTTTGTTGGATCTGAGCTTAGTTCTTGCATGGCTCCCCAAAGATTGTCAAAAAGATTTCTTATTCCAGTTTCACCAGGTTCACCAAATAATTGTTCTACGTAATGCATATTTCCATATATGTTGTCCCAGTAAGAAACTCTGTTGTTGGTTTGCCTATACTGTATATCAAGAAATTGATCTCTAACTCTTTTAATGTCTTCTATTTTAGAACCAGTCCCAAACTGCATTGGAGCTGAAGTCTGGGTAAGCGTATTCATTGGTAAAGATGGAGTTGATACAATTTCAGGCCTTTGCCTGGAAAATCCTGGTGTGTTAGCATTTGCAATGTTGTGTCCAACAACACTCATCGCAGATTTTGCTGTATAAACTCCTAATAATCCTGTGTTCAGTAATCCGTATAATGACATTCCTGGCATTATTATCCCCTCCAACCAGTTGAACTATTATCTGAGCTGTTATTAAAGCCGTTTCTTCCATAAGTTGATTTCCCCGTATTTTGTACATTAAATAGCTTAAAAATACTGTTGTTTAAATTGTTTTGAAAAGAAATAATTTCTCGTAATTCGTCTAATTTTAAAGCGAATTGGTTAAGTTTTTCTATAAATTCAGCTATTTCAATAGCTCCTTCCTTATTATATTTCGAGAGATAGTCGACTATATCCTTAAGACTGAATGCTATATTATTTTCTTCGCAGTATTCTTTTGTAAGTTTGTCTCTTTCGATATCTATCTTTTCAAATTCAGAGCTACTTTTAGAAATTTCCGTTAATTTAGCATTGATTTTATCAGTAGATTCTTTTTTTATCAAAAGATCTTCCAATTCGTTTACCATATCAAAAAAATCCGAAAGGAGTTTTTTCTCCTTACGGATTATATCTATTAAATTATTAAATTTCATATTATAATCCTCCAAGCATTTTCTTGCTAATTTTTTCTGCATCTATTTTGTATGTCCCATTTTCAATTGCTGATTTCATTTCATTGACCAATTTTTTCCTTACACCAGGGAGCTTAGAAGCTAATTCTAAATATTTTTTTGAATTACCTTCTAATTCAAAAACATCTTTGTTATTTACTTGGGCTTGTTTTTTATTATTTTTTATATTTTGTTGTATTTTTTGTATGTTGACGTTTGCATTGTTGTTTATTTTGTTTATATCCATGTTAATCCCTCCTTGTCATTAAAATTATCGTCTGCTACCAAATAAAGATTAACTTTTAATATGAATTATTTTTTAAAATAACATAAATATAAATATACTTTTAAAATGCAAAAAGAACTGCTATTATACGAAAATAGGCAATAATTTTTAAATTTTGAGTCAATACCGATTTAAATACAAAAAACTTTGATATTTTTATATGGCAATCCAAATGAAGTGTAAAAAATA
Source organism: Geotoga petraea (assembly GCF_900102615.1). NCBI lineage: Bacteria > Thermotogati > Thermotogota > Thermotogae > Petrotogales > Petrotogaceae > Geotoga > Geotoga petraea. Next base: position 157,229 of record NZ_FMYV01000001.1, read on the forward strand.
TAGTAATTTATGTGTTTAAACTAAAGAGTATTTAAATATATATAAACTTGATAAAAACTTTAAATTAATGTATAATTTAATATGGCTTTGAGCGTTTGTAGCTCAACTGGATAGAGCGTCGGACTTCGGATCCGAAGGTTGTGGGTTCGAATCCCGCCAAGCGCGCCAAGATAGACAGATTGACTATTAATTACTCCAAACATCAAAATATCAAAGGGGGTAGTATTCATGGCAGAATTAGAAGTACTTAAAGTTGCAGCAAATTCTAAACCAGTTGCTGTTGCCGGGGCATTAGCAGCAATTATTAGAGACAAACACCAAGCTGAACTACAAGCTATAGGGGCTGGTGCTGTAAACCAAGCTGTGAAAGCAGTTGCTATAGCAAGGGGGTATGCGGCTCCAAGTGGTGTTGATTTAGTTTGTGTTCCAGCTTTTTCAGATGTTGAAATAGAAGGAGAAGAAAGAACCGCAATTAAATTTGTTGTAAAGCCTAAATAAGAATACATAAAAAAGAAGGGAGTTTATATCCCTTCTTTATCTATATTAAGTAATGTTTCATAACTTTCCAAGATCAAAGAAAATAAATTCATCAATTCTAAATTATTTTCCCTTATACTTTCGTTCAAATTAATACACATTTCTTTTTTGTGCTCAATATTTTCTTCAGAAGGATAAATTATCAAAAAATCACATTTTATATCTTCGATTTCTTTATTAGAATATACACCTACTGGTAAGTTTTCATCATGATCATATTTTGTTAAAGAATGTACTTCTGATAAATTTTTTATACCGCTGACGAATTTATTTTCTATCTCTGTTGGATCTTTGAGCATTTCCAAAAGCTTGTCAAAAATTTGGAATAGTCGTAAGGTTTTTAAATTTATTTGTTCTTTAAAATCTATTAGTTCTAAAAATTGTTTGATATAAAAATGTTCTATTATTTTATGTATAGTGCTTATAAAAAGTCTTTCTTCTTGCTCGATAAAGGTGTCTCTCAAAATAAATATTAAATAAGCATCATTTTCTAAACTACCCACAGGGAAAACTGCTTTGATTTTTTTATCTTTATATGCATCCAAACCATCGACATCTTCAAGCAGAAGGATGCTTCCCATTTCAACTGTAGAGAGTAATATTTCATCTAAACATATAGAATTCCAATCGAGTTCATAAAAACCTATTTTAGAAAATAAATTAGCCTGCATTCCTGATATTTTATAAGTATAAACCCCACCAAAAAGCATTTCTGATAAAGTGCTTTGTATTATTTCGATAAAATCGTCTTCTTTTAGAGGTTCAGATAAATTAAGTACCAGAGATTTTATTGCTGATAATTGATACGATAATCTGTCGATTACAGTTTCTAATCTGTTTTTTTCATATAAATTTTCTTCTTTTGCAAAAGCATTGTTTAAGTACTGGATATTGTTTTCATCTTCAAATCTACCATCACACAAAATAAAAGTACTAAAAGAAAATTCAAAAGGAAACAAGTCAGGATATTCTTGAAGTAATTCTTCCAAGTCATTGAATTCAAGTTTTTTAGGAGTCACATCTTGAGCATCTAATATTACCCATGATTTTTCTATATTCCTAACAATTAATAATTTAGAACTTTTAGTTTCTGTAATCAATAATTCTCCCAAAAGAGAGTGAAATGAAGGTGTGCCTATTGTTGAAACTAACTCAAGAATTTTGTTGATATATTTCATTATCCCCCACCCCTTTAATAAATTCAAAACAATTATATCATATACAAAGGCTTTTATTCTTATTTTTAATTAATTAATTAAAAAAAATAATATTGTTTATGATATAATAATAATATGAATATTGTATATAAGCATTGGGGGGTTAAAGATGGAGATAATTAAGGAATTAGAAGAAATGATTGAAAATTTAGCTCAAAAATACAACAAACTAAAAAGTGAAAAAGATGAATTAAAAACTGAATATGATGAATTATTTCAAGAATATGAAAAAGTAAATGAAGAAAAGGACAGATTAAATGGTAAAATAGAAGAACTTTCAAATAAAAACAACCAAATTGAAAGCTCTTTAAAACAAATTAAAAATGATTTAATGAGTAAATTTGGAGATGCAATTTCAAAAGAAGAAAACAATCATAATTCGTTTAACCAGTAGGTGTTTTAATTGCCAAATTTTAGAGATGTACAAATTGAAATATTAGGTGAAAAATATAAATACAGAGTTGATGAACCCGAAGAAATTATAAATAAAATACTTAATGAGATAAAATCTGAAGTTGAGAATATGGCAACTAACTTTGGAAAAGATAAAATTAATTATATATTATTATTGTTATTATTGAATGAGCGGCTAAATGTAATAAAGACAAAAGATGAAATCAAAAATATAATAGATAAGTTTGAAACTATTATTAAAGATGGAGATTATGAAGAGCAAAAAGATACAGACAGTTTTATTTCTTGGGAGTGAACAAGATGAAAATAGGGTTCTTTGATTCTGGAATAGGTGGGCTTACGGTGTTAAAAAAAGTGGTTAGGAATTTCAACAACCACGATTTTTACTATTTTGGTGATACTTTGAATGTTCCTTATGGTTCAAAACCAGAATATTTTTTGGTTAATATGCTAGAAAATATTTTCGATTTTTTTGAAAGCGTAGATGTAGATATTCTTATTTCAGCTTGTAATACTACGGATTCTCTTGTGAAAAAGGGTTTAGTTTCCTTGGACGATAGAAGTTTTAAATATATAAGTATAATAGATAATGGTATAGAACAGATCAATAAAGGAGAAGAAGTTTTGTTATTGGCTACTTCTAATACTGTAAGATCTGGCAGTTATAGAGGACTTCTTGTTGATAAAGTAAAAGTAAAAAAAGTTACTGAAAAGGCGTGTCCGTTATTTGTACCACTTATTGAAGAAGGTTATTGGTATGGGCCAATGGCTGATTCTATTATAAATTATTATTTGAGAGATTGCGAAGGTCGTTATGATAAAGTTATACTTGGTTGTACACATTATCCTATATTGAGCAATCATATACAAAAAATAGTCAAAAGTAAAATAGTTGATCCGGCGGATGGAATAGTTAAAACACTTTTAAATATGAAATTACCTTATCTAAAAGGTTATCCGGAAATTAATTTCTATATAAGTGGAAGCTTAGAACAGTTTAAATGTTTATCCAAGAGATTTTTAGGCAGAATGAGATATAAATCTAAATATACCCAATTAATTATGTATTCTTATTACGAAAAAGAGGATGTAGATATTTATGAATAAACCAATAATATTTTTAATTACAGGTCTTTCTGGCGCAGGAAAGACCTTTTTATTAAAAACTTTAGAGGATGAAGGTTATTATACAGTTGATAATGTTCCCCCTCATTTGATCAAATATTTTGTTGATATGATCTGTTCAAGTGATGTTGATAAATTGGCAATAGTTAGTGATCTAAGGTGGAAAAAAACAGAACAGTTAAGAGAAGCTTTTTACGATATTGGTGAAAATTTACCTTGTAATTTGCAATTAAAAAAAGTATTTTTAGAAGCCGATGCCACTTCGCTAATAAACAGATTTAGAAAGTCCAGAAGAAGTCATCCTTTAGATTTACCTATAGAAGAGGCTATAGTAAAAGAAAAAGAAATTTTAAAAGATATTAAATCTATCAGTGATATTATAATTGACACATCCAACACAGAACCATATGAATTCAGAAAAAAGTTTTTTCAAATAATAAAACAGAAAGAAAGACCTTTAAAATTAAATATTGTTAGTTTTGGTTTTAAAAATGGAATTCCAAATAGTGCCGATTATGTTTTTGATGTAAGGTATCTGCCTAATCCTTTCTATATCTATGATATATATAAATTTACAGGGTTAGATCAAGAAGTATCTGAATATTTAAAAGATTTCGAAGATACAAAAAAAACGATAAATAAATTAACTTCTTTTGCAAAGTTTGTCCAGGATAAGTACTCTGAATCAGGAAGAGTAGAAGCTTATTTTTGTATAGGTTGTACTGGAGGGAAACACAGATCTGTTTACATTGCTCAACAATTATATGAAAGATTATTGGATGAAAAAAGAGACGTAAGTATTACTCATAGGGATATTGAAAAGGAGTGATACTTTGAAAAATATAGTTGTAATAGGTGGGGGAACTGGATTAAGTCAACTCCTCAGGGGATTAAAATGGTTAAAAGAAGTAAACTTAACATCTATAGTTGCTGTGACTGATGAAGGAGGTAGTTCCGGAATAATAAGAAACGATTTTGAAATTCCACCCCCTGGCGACATACGGAACAACATAATTGCTTTAGCCGAGAAAGAATCGTTAATAACTGAATTATTAGGGTATAGATTTAATGAAGGGTTTTTGAAAAATCATAATCTTGGTAACATTATTTTGTTAGCATTAACCAGAATCAATAACAATAATTTTCCGTTGGCAATTAAATCATTATCTGAATTCTTGAATATAAAGGGTAGAGTTCTACCCTCGTCTTTTGAATTGATAAGAATAGTAGGAGAATTTGTAGATGGAACAGTTGTTTTTGGGGAGAAAAACTTAGTTTCACAAAATAAAAAGATATCGAGAGTATGGCTTGATGGTAACTCTGAAGCGTATGAAGAGAGCATAACTGCTATAAAAAATTCAGATTGTATTATATTTGGCCCAGGTAGTCTTTATACAAGTATAATAACAAATTTGCTGGTAAAAGGGATAAAAGAATCCATAAAAGAAAGTAAGTCAAAACTAATTTATATATCCAATATAATGACTCAACCAGGAGAAACAAATGAATACAATCTTTCAGACCATGTAGAACAAATAGAATACTATTTAGATTATGAAGTTGACTATATAATTGCCAATTCTGGAAAAATACCTAATTTCATTCTAAATAGATATAAAAAGAGAAATTCTTCGGAAGTAAAGATAGATATGATTGATGACAGAATAATAAAAGATGATTTAGTTTATTTTATCAATGAAGAAAAAACTATAGTCAGGCATGATTCCACAAAATTATCAAAAATAATAAAAAATATAATCGGTGATTAAAAATGGCTACATTTTCTGAAGAAGTAAAGATGACTTTAGTCTCAACAAAAATGGAATTTCCTGAAATTGAACTCTACGGAGCAATAAAAGGGAAGGGAGACTTTGTAATAGATGGTTATAGAAAGTATATAAAAATAACTGTTAACTCACTCAGCTCAATGAAGAGAATCTACAAATTGAGCAAGCTTCTTTTTGGTGATTATATTAGCGCATATGTTAAAATGGAAAGAAGATTGAGACTGGGAAGGGTAGGAGAAATACTTCTTGATTTGCCCTCTGTAGAGAAGATAGTTGGCAGGGAAAATATTGATATATATTCTTCAACACTTCCTAAAAAGATAAAAAACGATCCATTTTTATTTGGAGTTTTTTTAAAAGGGATGTTCTTAACGACTGGTTCGGTATCTTTCAAGTCTTCTTATCATTTGGAATTCTTTTTAGATATTTCAGAAGAGTTTGCAGACGACATTGTTGAAACATTTTACAATTTATTGGGCATAAAATCCAATTATATAATAAAAAACAACAAAGTTAAATTATATATTAAATCCAGTAGAGATATTTTGAATGTTTTAGAAGTAATGGATTCACACGAATCAGTTGAAAAATTAAATGATATAATAAAGGTTAGAGAATTGAAAGGAAATGTGACCAGAACAATAAATTTTTTAACAGCAAATGCGATGAAGACAGCGGAAAGTTCTTCAAAACAAATAAATGATATACTTCTTATACAAGAAAAAATAGGATTGGATAATTTGGATAAGAATTTAAAACAGATAGCAGAACACAGACTTGAAAATGAAGATCAAAGTTTGAAGGAAATGGCAGAAGACTTGAATATAAAAAAATCTACTCTTTATAGCAGAATTAAAAAGATAAAAGAAATTGCAAAGGATTTAGAACAAGGGGATAAAGAATAAGGTGGGTGGTTTTCTTTGAAATGTCCATTTTGTGGAAATGAAGAAACAAAAGTCCTTGACTCAAGACCTGCAGGAAATGGCAATTCTGTAAGAAGAAGAAGAGAATGTTTAAAATGTGATAGTAGGTTCACAACATATGAGAGGTATGAAGAAAATAAGATAAGAGTAATCAAAAAAGAAGGAAAAAGAGAATTATTTGATAGAGAAAAAATAAAAGATGGATTAATAAAAGCTTGTGAAAAAAGATCAGTTACTTCAGAACAAATTGAAGAAATAGTTGAAAATATAGAAGATGAAATAAGAAGAACTGGAAAATCTGAGATACCTTCAACAGAAATTGGAGATAAGGTAATGAACAGGCTAAAAGATATTGATCATGTATCTTATGTTAGATTTGCCTCAGTTTATAAAGAGTTTAGAGATGTTGACAGTTTTTTAGAAGCTATAAAAGAGTTAAAAAATAATAGATAGATTGGGAGGTATATAAAATGGTTGAAGAAAATTATCAATTAACCAAAGAAGGATATGAACGTTTAAAAAAAGAAAAGGATGAATTAAAGAAAAAACTCATGGGAGAAATTGCCGATAGAATAAAAGAAGCTCGAGAGCTTGGTGATCTTTCCGAAAATTCTGAATATGAAGAAGCAAAAAATGAACAAGGTAGAATTGATTCAAGAATAAAAGAAATAGAATATATACTTGAGCATGCTGAAATTATTGAAGACCAATCAGACAATTCGGAAGTTAGACTTGGAAAAGTTGTGAAAATTTATGATTTTAAATTAAAACAAGAAAATGAATTCATGCTTGTTACTCCTCAAGAAGCGGATTTAAAAGATAACAAATTGTCTTCAGATTCAGCAATAGGAAGCGCTATTTTAGGTAGAAAAATAGGAGAAAAATTGACTATAAAAACTGCCAAAGGTACTACAAAAAAAATAGAAATTAAAGATATAATTTCATAAGATTAAAGAATCAAACGGAGGTGTACTGGTGAGTGAAGTAAAAAAGCAAAGGTTACAAATGATAAAAGAATTGAAAGAACAGGGTATTAACCCTTATCCTTATAAATTCGAAAAAGATTTTAAAGCTCAAGAAATTAAAAATAAATATTCTTCTAAACTTGAATCAGGTCAATTATTAGAAGATGAAGTTTTTTCTTTTGCCGGTAGAATAATGACTATAAGAAGTCATGGTAAATCAGCATTTATGCATATAAAGGATGATACAGGAAGGATACAGGCGTATATAAGGAAAGACAAGATTGGAGAAGATGCTTTTAATATTTTTAAAAAATATATTGGCAGTGGTGATTGGGTTGGTATTAAAGGATTCCCATTTAAAACAAAAACTGGAGAATTAACTATTTTAGTTTTAGAAATCCAGTTGCTAACAAAAACAATCAGACAAATGCCAGAAAAATGGCACGGGTTAAAAGACAAAGAAATAAGATATAGGCAAAGATATGTTGATATGATATCAAATGATAACGTTATAGAAGTATTCAAAACAAGATCTTTAGCTATCAGATATATGAGAGAATATTTAACAGAACAAGGCTTCTACGAAGTTGAAACCCCAATCCTTGAAAATATCATGGGTGGCGCAAATGCAAGGCCGTTCATCACTCATTTAAATGTTTATGACCAACCTATGTATTTAAGAATAGCAACCGAGTTACATTTAAAAAGGTTAGTTGTAGGTGGAATGGAAAAAGTTTACGAAATTGGAAGGATTTTTAGAAATGAAGGAATAGACTATAAACATAATCCTGAATTCACTACAATAGAGTTATATCAAGCATATGCAGATTATAACGATATAATGGAGTTAACTGAAAATTTGTTGGCATATGTAACAGAAAAAATTCACGGGACGACTAAAGTTAATTATGGTGAATTAGAAATAGATTTTAAACCACCTTTTAAAAGAGTTGATATGAGAGAATTCATCAAAGGACATTTGGAAATAGACATATTAGAAGATTCAATGGAAACAATGGATCAATACTTGAAAAAGCAAGGCATAGAAGTTCCAATAAAAGAAAGAGGGAAATATATCGATGAACTTTGGGATCTCGTAGAAGATAAAATAATTCAACCAACATTTGTTATGAATCATCCTGTAGAAATTTCTCCTCTTGCCAAAAGGCATAGAGAAGACCCAAGATTATCAGAAAGGTTTGAATTAATTGTGAATGGATCAGAACTTGCAAATGCATTTAGTGAATTAAACGATGCAGAAGACCAAATGTCCAGATTTAAAGCCCAAGCAGAATTAAAAGATTTAGGAGATGATGAAGCTCAGTTGATGGATATGGATTTTTTAAGAGCATTAGAATATGGGATGCCACCAACAGGAGGACTTGGGATAGGTATAGATAGATTCTGTATGTTTTTAACAAACACTCAAACAATAAAGGATATAATCGCTTTCCCACTTTCAAAACCAATGAAGTTCGAAGAAGAAGAGAAAATGATGGATGAAGAACAAGATCAAGATTAATATTAAGTTTAATTAAATTTAAAGTAAAAATATTTTAAGTACATATAATGTTATTGTATAATAGAAAAGGCTTAATAAAATATAATATTATTTTTTATAAAAATGGGAGGAGGAACTGATATGGCTAAAAGATGTGCTATATGTGGGAAAGAGCCTGTTGCTGGTAATAATGTTGCCCATTCTAAAAAGGCAACAAGAAGATGGTGGAAACCAAATGTACACAAGGTAAAAGCTGTTATGAAAGATGGATCAGTTAAAAGAATCAAGGTGTGTACTTCTTGCTTGAAAGCAGGAAAAGTTAAAAGAGCATAAAATTATCGACTCTGATTTTTCAGAGTCGATTTTTTTTATGTTATAAAATATCTTAATGTTAATAAATGATAAATATATTTGACAAATATAATAAATGGTTATACAATTATATTTGAAAATAAAAAATACCAGGAAAATCCTGGTATTTTATGGTGGGCTCGGGTGGACTCGAACCACCGACCACTCGGTTATGAGCCGAGGGCTCTGACCAAACTGAGCTACGAGCCCAAATCCGTAAATAATTATAACACGGCACATCATTATTGTCAACTACTTTTTTATACAAAATAAAAATATAATAAAATGTTTATAAATTTGAAAAAAAGTGGGGTGTTAATTTTGAATATCCAAATGAAAGATAGAGTGGACAGAGATGACCCGGTTCAAAAATTAATGAAAATTTATCCAAGATTTTTTGTTATCAAAGCAGTATTAAAAACATTACAGTCAAAGGAAAGAATAGAAAGAAAAATATTAGAAGAAAAAATCATAGAAGAATTGAAAAAATAAGGAAGTGATCACTTCCTTATTTTTATAACTCTTAATGCTTTATCTATATATTTTATTTTTGTAATATAAGCGAACAAAAAGTAAATTAATATACTACTCAAAACTAAGAATATTGTGTATATTCTTCCTTCTGTTAAATTCCTCATCAATAGAATATAAAAGACCATTGCTATTGTCGACGCCATAACTTTCATTATTTCCAATATGTCATTTGGTCCCAGTGATTTAAAGGCTAAGTGTCCCGACATGACCATCCCTACAAATCCCGAGATTGCTGTTGCCATTGCTATTCCTTCTATGCCATAAAGTCTAACTAATAAAACATCTAAAATGGCATTAATTGCAAGCATAACAATCGAAACAATTGTTGGAAATTTTGTATTTAGATCTGAATGAAAAGTTCTTACAAAGATGCCATGTAAAGAATAAAAAGGTAACCCAAATGAGTAAAAAGCCATTGTACTTGCAGTTATTATTGTATCTTGTGAAGTAAAGCTTCCATGTTGGTAAATTAAAGAAATTAATTGATTATTTAAAAAGATCAAACCAGCCATAGAAGGAAGTGAAAAAAATAGAGTTAGATGTATGCTTTCTTTTAAAAAATTATTATACTCATTTTTATCATTTTTTTCAATTGCTTTAGATAATTTTGGTAATAAAGCATTTGCAACACTTACTGCAAAAATTCCTAAAGGTAATTGGTACAGCCTCAAGGCGTACTGAATTGTAGATACTCCTCCTGTTCCTGTCCATGTTGCTATATTGGTGTCTATTAAAGTATTAAAAGTTGAGACCGCAACACCTAATAAAGCTGGTCCAAATAAACCCATAATTTGTTTCACATGTTTTATGTTAAAATAAAATTGAACTTTAAATCCAGTTTTCTTTAGAAAAATAAAAACAAATATAAATTGAGCTATACCTCCAAGAGTGAACCCTATAGTAGGTCCTAAAATTCTTGGTAAAAATAAAAAAGATAAAAAAATGAAGATGATAGTTAATATATTGGTCAAAGCCGGTGCCAAAGCAGGTACAAAATATATATCTTTAGTATTTAAAACTCCTGAAATAATTGCCCATAGGGAGATAAATATTATGAAAGGATATGTAATCTTCATTAAACTTCCTGTTAAGGAAAGAGTTTCTTCGCCTAACCCTGATCCTAATAAAAAAGCAAATCCATCAGAAAACAAAAAAACTGGAATATATAACAAAATTGTAACAATTAAAGTTAACCAAAAGGTGGTACTTAAAAAATTTTGAGCTTCTTCAGGCTTTTTTCTTGAAAAAAGTGGTATGAAAGAAGACGACAAAGCACCTTCGGCAAAAATTCTTCTTAAAAAGAATGGCAAAAGAATTGCTATTAAATATGCATCATATTCTGAACTTCTTCCAAAATAATGGGCAAAAGTTGCATCTCTAAAAAGTCCAAGCACCCTACTAATTAAAGTTGCTAGCGCAAATAAAAAAGAATGCTTAAAAAGTAAAGACATTAACATCATCCTTTAAAAATGAGGATGCAGAAAAGCACCCTCTTATTTTGTCCTGTATAATCTATCTCCTGCATCACCTAACCCAGGTATTATATATGCTTTATCATTTAGCTTTTCATCTAAAGATGCCGTATAAATATCTATTTCAGGGTGAGCTTCGTTGACTACTTTTATCCCTTCCGGTGCTGAAATCAAACTCATGACGGTTATGTTTTTTGCCCCATGTTTTTCAACAACTTCAATTGCGTAATTCATTGAATGCCCAGTAGCTAACATAGGGTCTACTATATAAACATGATGGTTTTCAGTAAACTCGGGAAACTTGACGTAATACTCAACTGCATTCAAACTATCCGGATCTCTGAAAATACCCAAAAAGCCAACACTTGCATTTGGAACTAACGATAATATTCCATCCAACATACCTAATCCTGCTCTTAAAATAGGAACAATAGTTACTTTTTTATCGTCAACCATTTCACCTTCTGTAAGTTGAATTGGCGTTTTTACTTCTGTTTTGTAAGTTGGGAGTTTCCTTGTTGCCTCATAAGTTAATAATGAGGTTATTTCTGTAAGGAGTTCTCTGAACTCCTTTGGACCAGTATCCTCGTTCCTCATAATAGATATTTTATGTTTAATAAGCGGATGATCAACCACATGAACTTTTTCCATTCAAAAGACACCTCCATTTCTTTATTATTTTATCATAAATAAACATCCATTGCCATGAATTTACATTATTTTATTATAAAATATTTTGAGTTATAATATTTATGAGGTGAGAAAAATGAGCAAAAAAATATCAATGTTATTTGTGATCCTTACGTTTGTCGTGTTAACTTTTGGAGAGGTTACTACCGAATTTAAATTCTATTTCGTTTTTGGTGACAAGATTGATTCTGGAATAAAAGCTAATATCAATTACCAGTATTCTTCAGAAGAATGGGCGTTTTTAAGTATTAAGTCAAATTTTTATCCAGTCACTATAAAAATCAACGATCAAAAATTAGTATTAAGATCAGATAAACAAACGATTGTTGTAAGGCCCGGAAAGATCAAGATAACATATAACAACAATTCATTTTTTTACCAAGCAAAAAGAGGTGATAATGCAATTTCATTGGTAAAAAATATTCAGTTGAAACCTAATATAACATACATAGAGTTTCGAGATGAAGTATCTCCAAACGGTGATTGGGACAGAGATAAAATGAAATTAGTTATTAATTCGAACACTTATGCAAAATTAAGGCTTGATGTAGGCAACGAGTCTTTTGAAAAAGAAATATTTCCCGGAGATAACCAGTTGTATTTTGATTTTAAAAATATAGATGATGGAATTTATAAGGCATACGTCAAAATATACAATGAAAAGGGTAGTGTTGAAAAAGAAAAAAATATTTTGATAGATAGAACCCAAAAAAGTTATGGTAAAGAAATCTTATTTGGTTTTATAGCTTTTTTTGCTGGATTAATTATATGGGATTCGCTATGATATTTATGTTATTATATAATTAAAAATAGTTAAAGGAGTTTTTTTATGATAATTGATGAAAACTTGTTAGAAAATTTATATTGCAATGGGTGTGATATTCGTAAAGATGAGCCACTTAAAAATCACACCAACTTTAGAATAGGGGGTCCCACTCCATATATGTTTTTCCCCAGAACTAAGAAAAGTTTTGTATATACTTTAAGAACTATTAGAAAAAATGGAATAGATTATAGAGTAATTGGTGGGGGAGCAAATATATTAGTTAAAGATGAAGCTTTGGATTTTGTAGTTATATCAACAAAATATCTTTCCAACCTTTCTTTGAGAAATGAAGATATAACGAAATATTTGTTAATGGAAAACTCAAAGTTAATTAATATTGGATTCAAAGACGAAGATGTATACGCTGAAACAGGAGTAAATCTTTCAAGAGTGGCAAATTGGTGCTCAGAAGATGGATTATCTGGCTTGGAATTTGCTTCAGGAATTCCTGGTACTGTTGGTGGGGCTGTATTCATGAATGCTGGAGCTTACGAAGGTGAGATGAAAGATATCGTTAAAAGTGTTGAAGTGTACGATGTTTACAATGACAGTGTGGAAATTTTATCCAATGAAGCTTTAAATTTTTCTTACAGACATAGCATTCTGCAAGAAAAAGAACTGATAGTATTATCAGTAATTTTTAAACTTGAAAAAAAAGATATAAATGAAATTTTTAATAAAATAGAAGAACTATCTCAAAAAAGATGGTCAAAACAACCTTTAGATTTGCCTTCAGCTGGCAGTATATTCAAAAGGCCTCGACAAGATTTTTATGTTGGCACAACTATAGATAAATTAGGTTTGAAAGGTTTTAGTCTTGGAGATGCAATGATTTCAAAAAAACATGCTGGATTTATAGTTAACAAAGGTAATGCTACTTTTAAGGAAGTTTTAGGAGTTATTAACGAAGTTAGGAAAATAGTAAAAGAAAAATATGATACAGAATTAACAGTTGAACCTGAAATATGGGACTAGGAGGATTAAATGAGCTATATATCAGATAAATCAAAGATTGGGGAAAACTTAAAAGCTGGAGAGAATGTTGTAATAGAATCTGACGTTCAAATTGGAGATAATGTTACAATAGGTAATAATGTGGTAATTAAAAAAGGAACTGTTATAGGAAATAATTGTGTTATAGCAGATAACACAGTTCTTGGGAAAGAACCTTTTAAAGCCTCTAATTCTGCTGTAACTGAAAAAATTGAGTTACCTCCTCTTGTAATTGGAAATGCTGTTACAATAGGAGTATTATCTGTTGTATATAGGGGAGCAAAAATATCTGATGAAGCTTTCATTGCGGATTTAGCAAGTATTAGAGAAAATGTAGATATTGGTATAAAAACTATAATAGGAAAAGGTGTAACTGTTGAAAACAAAACAAAAATAGGAAAGTATGTAAAAATTGAGACAGAGGCATATATAACAGCCCTATCAGAAATTGGGGATTATTGTTTTATAGCCCCTCAAGTTACTTTTACCAACGATAACTTTTTAGGGAGGACCGAAGATAGGAAAAATCATTTCAAAGGACCTGTTATTAAAAAAGGAGCAAGGATTGGTGCAAATGCTACAATACTTCCAGGAGTAGTAATAGAAAAAGATACCCTCATTGCTGCTGGGTCTGTAGTAACAAAAAACACCGAACCAAAAAAAATATATTTAGGTTCACCAGCAAAATATTTTGGAGAAGTTCCCGAAGAACAGTTGCTTAAAAATCAAACATATTATAAAAAATAAAGAAGTTTAGCAAAAACTAAACTTCTTTATTTTTTTCAAAATCTTCTTTAATATTTTTAAGCAAATTTGGTTCATACAATAAATCTATTGTTGTAAAAGCAATCGCTTTAGCAGCTTGTAAAGTAGCTTCTTTACCCTTTTTAGATAAAGTTGCATCCCTAAATTCAACAGTATGACCTGATATGGAGTGCTTGGGAGCTATAGAAATATACGGATGAACTGCTGGAATCCTATGACTTACATTTCCAACGTCTGTAGACCCTCCCCCTTCTGAATCTGGTTCTATATTTTTTATACCGAGTTCCATGTAATTTTTTCTGAAAGTTTCTGATAATTTTTTTGAAGGTCTTAAATCATCGTTTGAAAGTTCATAATAATCCCAAGATAATTCCGCTCCAGTCATTTTAGAAGCTCCTTCAGCTATGTTTATACCTTTTTTCACTACATCGTCTAAATATTCTCTCGTTTTTGCTCTGAAGTAGAATTTAGCTTCTGCATAGTCTGGAATTACATTTGGAGCTTCGCCACCATTTGAGATTATCCCGTGAATCCTTGTTCCATCTTTTAAGTATTGTCTTAAATAATTTATTCCGTTAAATAGATGAATAACAGCATCTAAAGCGTTAACTCCTTTTTCTGGAGATGCTGAAGCATGAGTTGTTTGACCTTTGTAAGAAAACTTAATTGCATCTAATGCCAAGGAGGTTGAATAAACTTTATTTTCTGTTGAAGGATGAATCATCATGGCAACATCAAAATTGTCAAAAATTCCTTCATTGGTTAAAATAACTTTTCCTCCCCCATTTTCTTCACCCGGACACCCAACAACATAAATATCCCCTTTTAAATCATCAATTTTGGATAATGCGAGAGAAGCACCGTAACTAATAGCTGAGATCATATTATGTCCACAACCATGTCCTATTGTTGGTAGTGCGTCGTATTCAAATAAAATTGCTATTTTTTTGTAATGGGATAAACCAGACTTCTTCCCAAGAAAAGAAGTTGGAAGTTTCTCTGTTGGGTTGTCGATTTCAAAACCTAAACTACTTAATTTTTGTGTGAGAAAATCATATGCTTTTTCTTCTTTGAAACCTATTTCTGGATTGTCTTTAAGATATTTTGAAACACTAAAAATATCTTCTTTATTTTCATCTATTATTTTAGATATATATTTTTTAATATCATTAATATTCATTCTAAAACTCCTTTATAAAAAGGCAGCAATTAAGCTGCCTTAAAAATAATTATTTGAATGACCATTCATTTACATAGTAAATAGGTCTTTTGAATACATTCCAAAGGTACTCTGGTATTTTTATTTCATTGTTATAAGCTTCTCCAGCAATTGGCCAGTATAAAGGAACACACACAGCATCTTCCATCGCAATTCTTTGCACTTCTCTGTACAATTCCCATCTTTTTTCAGGGTCAACAGTTACTTTGATTTGGTCTACTAATTTATCAACTTCATCATTATGATATGTCCCAAAAATTGAATTCCATGAAGATTCACTGTGCCAACTTTCTACAAAACTAAATGGAGAAGGTGATGTAGCAGACCATCTTTCTCTAAACATAGGAGCTTCTCCTTCAGCTGTTACGTCTAGATAAGTTCCCCATTCTATAGCAACCACTTCTGCTTGAATTCCAACGTTTGCTAATTGCCTTTGAATTTGTTGTACTTCTAAAACTCTTTCTCTATAGTTTGAGGGCGCAAAAATTTTTGTGGTAAAGCCGTTTGGATAACCAGCTTCTTTTAACAATTCTCTTGCTTTTTCCGGGTCATATTCATATGCTGGTATATCAGGTGAATAAGCTTCGTGGAAGTTAGGAATTCTTCCAACAGCTGGAACAGCCATATCCCCCATAGTCAAAGTTATTATTTCCTCTCTATTTATAGCATAAGCAACAGCTTGTCTAACTTTTACATCTGAAAAAACTGAATCTGGTCTTCTGTTAAATACAATTCTGTGATCTTCAAATTTTTGATAGGTTCCATACCCTAAATCTAAAGAAGGGTTGTTTTGAAGAGCTTTAAATTCTTCTGCTGGTAATTCTGCTATAAAATCAATTTGTTTTGCTTGTAAAGCCATTATAGCTGATGTTAGTTCCGGGAAGAATCTAAATTCCAAATTAGGAATTTTTGCTGGTCCTTGCCAATAATCATCAAATCTTTTCAAGACAATTCTCTGTCCTGGGTCATGTCTAACGAATTCATAAGGTCCTGAGCCTATTGGATGTTGTTCATAACCTTCCCATCCTACTTCTTCAATATAATCTTTTGGAAGAACCTTGTTCCTTAATCTTGCTGAAGTTAAAAACGTAACGTTTCTGTTTTTAAGTCTTACTTCAACAGTGTAATCATCTATAACAACTACTTCATCAATATCAGAATAGTAATCTCTATGGGGAGATCCTAAAGTTTCATCCATAAAAGACTCGTAACTGAACTTAACATCTTCGGCGTTTAATTCTTCTCCATTATGGAATTTAATACCTTTTTTAATCTTAAAAGAATATGTTTTACCATCTTCTGATAAAGAATAAGATTCTATTACAGCACCTTCAGATGTATAATCTCCACTCTCAGTTAGTTCTACCAGTGGGTCATGGATTTGGCTGAGTACAAAATCGGCTTCTGTATCCTGATAAGTTATAGGATTAAGCTTGGATGGCTCTGCTTGTATAGCGATTAATACAGTATCTCTTGCCAAACCAAGTGTTGATAACAACAAAATAGACAATAAAAATACAAAAAATAATTTTCTCATGTTTTACCCCCTTAATTTATTTTAAATAAAGGTGGCAGGCAATTAATCTACCATCTTCATAACTTTTTAATTCTGGTTCCTTTTCTTTACAGATAGACTTTGCATATGGACATCTCGGATGAAAGTTACAACCGTTCGGTGGGTTTATTGGAGATGGAACCTCTCCAGTCAACATATCTTCAGGAAGCTTTTTGTCAGGGTCGGGCTCAGGAACTGATTTAAATAACCCTTGTGTATATGGATGTAAAGGTTTTTCAAATATTTTTTGAGTTTGACCAGTTTCAACCATTTTTCCTAAATACATAACCCCAATTTTGTTCGAAACTACCCTTATCAAGTTGATATCATGCGAAATATAGAAATAGGTTAAATCTCTATCTTTTTTGGCTTGTTCCAATAATTTTAATATTTTGGTCTGTACAGAGACATCTAAAGCAGAAGTTGGTTCATCCAAAAATACTATTTCAGGTTCAACTGCTAAAGCACGAGCTATAGCTATTCTCTGTTTTTGTCCACCACTCAATTCGTGAGGGAATCTTATCATATGCTCTGCTTGTAACCCCATCGATTTCAACAATTCGACAATTTTTATAGTCGTATCTCGTTTGTTTTTAGTAATTTTATGAATTAACAAAGGTCTAGAAATAGTGTCGTATACTGTCATTCTTGGGTTTAATGAAGAATGAGGATTTTGAAAGACCATACCCATAATCTTTCTTAGTTTTCTTGAAGTATTCTTATCAAAAGATGATATGTCTTCATTTCTAAAGAAGATTTTCCCATCTGTTTGATTAATTAATTTCAGAATAGTTCTGACAAAAGTCGATTTTCCACAACCAGATTCTCCAACTAATCCAAAAGTATCGCCCTTCTCAATTTCTAAAGATATGCCATCAACGGCTTTTACTATCCCTTTGGTACTTTTAAAATATTTTTTGAGATTCTCAATTTTTAAAATAGTATTATTTTCCACATTAATCACCTTCTGTGACATGCTACAATATGATTTTCTGATATTTCTTTTAAATAAGGTCTTTCTTTAGAACAAATATCTACAGCTTCTTCGCATCTTGGATGAAATCTACAGCCTTTAGGGGGATTTATAAGCCTTGGTACTGATCCTGGAATTTCTTCAAGGTCCTCCAAAGTGGTTTCAACACCAAGTATACTGTGTATCAATTTATTTGTATAAGGGTGCTGTGGGTTTTTAAATATATTGTGTACAGAAGCTGTTTCCACAATTCTTCCTGCATACATAACAGAAACCGTATCGCAAATTTCACTTACAACGGCTAAATTATGCGTAATATACAAAATTGTCATTTTAAATTTTTCTTTTAATTCTTTTATTACTTTTAAAAATTGAGATTGTATAGAAACATCTAATGCTGTTGTTGGTTCGTCAGCAATGAGAAGCGAAGGACTGCAAGCCAACATCATGGCGATCATAACTCTTTGTTTCATTCCTCCTGAAAGCTCATGGGGATACTTTGATAAAAGATTTTCAGCATCAGGTAATTTAACTTTTTTAAGTTCTTCAATGACTATATCTTTAAATTCTTTTTTAGAAGCTTTTCTATACATTTTTAAAACTTCTTCAATTTGATTTTGAATTGTGAATACTGGATTTAAAGAAGAGGAAGGATCTTGAAAGATCATAGCTATTTCATTTCCTCTTATATTCCTTTGAAATTCTTTTTCTTTCAAATGTAAAATATCTTTACCTTTATAATAAATAGACCCTTTTTCTATCTTTGCATTATTGTCTAATAAACCAATTATTGTTTGGCCTGTTACACTTTTTCCACATCCTGTTTCTCCTATTAACCCGTGAAATTCACCTTCTTTTATTGAAAGGTTAACTTCGTCTAAAGCTTCTACTTTACCCTCTTCTGTATCAAAAGACAATTTCAGATTGTCTATTTTTAAAATATCATTCATGGCTATAACTCCTTTAATTACGTTTAGTTGTTGGGTCAAGTGCATCTCTTAAACCATCACCTATAAAATTAAACCCAAGTACGGTTACCATGATGAACAAACCTGCACTTGTAGATATCCAAGGAGCTCTTATTAAATAATCTCTTCCTGCAGATATCATAGAACCCCAATCAGGTGTTGGAGGTTGTACACCTACTCCTAAAAAGCTTAAAGTGGCTGATGCTATCAATGCAGTTGGCATCATTATAGCCATCATTATAATTGCAGTTGGGATTGCATTTGGGAGTACATATCTCCAAATTATAGATGGTGTTGATTCTCCAATAGAATAAGCGGCTTCTATATAGTCTGAATTCTTAATGGTTAAAATTTTACTTCTAATCATTCTTGCGTATGTTGTCCATCCGACGATTCCTAAGGCAATAACAACGTTGTAAACGCCTTGCCCCATTATTCCTGCAATGGCCATGGCAAGAATAATAACGGGGAATGATCTTAATATGTCCACTAATCTCATTATAATCCAATCGGTCAATCCTCCAAAAAATCCTGCTAAAACACCCAAAAATATTCCAATTGCCCCTTCAAATAAGACAATTAATAGACCTATTTGTAAAGCAATTCTTGAACCATAAAAAGTTCTTGATAATACGTCTCTGCCTAATTCATCAGTTCCTAACCAATGCTCTTTTGAAGGAGCTTGTAATCTGTTAATAGGATCGGTATCTAAAGGATCATAGGGACTTATAAGAGGAGCGAATATAGCTATAAAAATAATTATAAAGATAATAATAAAGCCTATCAGAGCTAATCTATTCTTCTTGAATCTAGCCCATACTAAAGAAAGTTGGGAGCTTTTTTGTTTTTTTAAATTACTTATATCATTAATAATTTCATTATAATTTTCGCTATTAGCCATATTCATCCCTCCCCTTTTATTCTTGGATCTACTACTGCGTATATTATGTCAGCTAATAAATTGGCTAAAACGACGGTAATCGAAATCAGTAATAAAATTGATTGAACTACAGGATAATCTCTGGCTAAAACACTGTTGACTAATAGACTTCCTAAACCTCCCCATGAAAAAACTACTTCTATTACTACTGCTCCGCCTATTATCCAAGGGAGTCTCAAAGCAAGCATAGTTACTATTGGTATAAGAGCATTTCTTAAGGCATGTTTCATTACAACTACGGAATATTTTAATCCTTTTGCTTTGGCAGCTTTTATATAATCTTGATTCAAGACCTCTAACATTTCAGATCTCATTGGTCTAGCAAACCAAGCTTCTTCCCTTAATCCTATTGACAAAGCAGGTAAAATTAGTGAAGAAAACCCCATTAATCCAGCGATTGGAACCCACCGAAGCTGTAACCCAAATATATATAATAAAAGAATACCAAGCCAAAAAGATGGAATTGATATCCAAAACATTGCTTGAAAAGTAGTAAAATAATCAAGGAATGAATTTCTCTTTAATGCTGCTAAAATTCCCAGAAGAACACCAAAAATTACAGCTATTAAGAGGCCACTCCCGGTTAAAATCAAGGTAGGACCAGCTCTTTCTGCAATCAATTGACCAACATCTCTGTTATATCTTATAGATGTTCCAAAATCACCCTTAAATACATTACCCATCCAGCTAATGTATTGAGTATATAAAGGTTGATCTAACTTATATTTTGCTCTTACCGCAGCTAAATTTTCTTCAGAAGCATAGGGGCCTAGCATTATCCTTGCAGGGTCTCCAGGCGTAAGATGTAAAATCAAAAATGCTATTAAAGTTACACCAAAAGCTGTAATTATGGTTCTCAAAATTCTCATTACCCAATATTTATTCTTCATACTTATCCCCCTTGAACGTTAACTACATTTATTTTAATACAGAAGAAACCTATATTAATAAGACATTTATTATGTTAATATTAATATATATTATATAAAATGATTATTTTTTTATGAATAAAATATTACTAAAATTATTATACCATTTAAAAATAGAAACACAAAATTAATAATATAGGAGTTTTTAGTTATGAAATATCCATTATTTGAAGAAGAAAAAAATGAAGTAGTTGAATTAACTAAAAATTTGATAAAAATACATAGTCCAGTTTAGGGATGATGAAAGTATTTACTCTTATGTATTTAAATATTAGCGGGATAAAAATCTCCTCCAAAAAATGGAATAAAGATGAATATCCTCTGGATAAAAGTAAAAATTTTTTATATACTAAGTGAATATTAAAATGAAAGGGTTTAAAATTAATAAAAGGCAGATTAGATATTTTTACTACAAAGAGAGAATGGTTTTACCATAAATACTCTGCAAAAGGAGTAGAAGGTAAAATATATGGACTTGGTGATGCAGATATGAAAGCAGCTTATGCAATAGAAATTTCAGTTTATGAAAAGAAAAGAATAACAGACGAATTGCAAAAGTATCAATCAGAAAACAACTTTGCATAAGCGAAAAACTTTCTACTGTTGAAAAAAAGTTCCAGTCTATATCCTGTAGTGTTGGAATTTTGAATCTTTTTAGAGTCAGAACAAATAATGTGAATATACGAATTATAAAATAACATTTAATATAATGTATATATTTTGTAGGGTTTTTTATGTTATAATTGTTTTTGTAAAATAAATAAATATAAAATAAAGTAATTTCTACTTAATTCGAGGTAAAATAATTATTAAAATAATCTTTTGCCTTGACAGTAGATTTTGTAATATGCTATAATAATTCAGAAATAAAATAGATATAAGAGGTGGAGTAAAGATGAAAAAAGGAATTCATCCTGAAATGAAATTAATAACAGTAAAATGTGCATGTGGAGCTGAACACAAGATTTATTCAACAGCAGACAATTTTAGATTAGATGTTTGTTCTGAATGTCATCCTTTCTACCAAGGAGAAGGATCAGGATACTTAGATACAGAAGGTAGAATTCAAAAATTCAAGAACAAATATAAAGATTATCTTAAAAAATAATTTTAATAAAAGGGAGCTTTGCTCCCTTTTAAAAAATATAAAAGAGGTAGGCGGATGGGCCTTGCTCCCTAGTGGAATCCATCTGTCAAATTAAAAGAAATTTTCGGAGGTGAAGTCCATAGCCTGGACCCGGGCCGTCAAACGACGATATCACGACTTAGCAAGGTTATCGTGAAAAATCTAAAAAATTGGAAGGGCGGGGTATTATTGTGAGCGAAAGTATTGCCCAAGGAACAGTAATTAATGCCAAAGTAAAGGATATAAAAAAATTTGGCGCTTTTTTGGAAATTGAAAATGGAGAAGAGGGATTTGTCCATATTTCAAAGCTATCCAAAAAGTATGTAAAGAACGTGTCAGATTTTTTAGAAGTAGGACAAGAAGTTAAAGGTAAAGTTATTGGAAAAACAAAAGATGGGAAATACGAAATATCTTTAAAAGACACTGATGAAGACACGGGAAGAGAAAATTCAGAAAATTTTGAAAAAAAATTGAGCCGATTCTTAAAAGATAGCGATAGAAAAATATCCGAATTCAGAAAACATATGGATAAAAAAAGAGGAAATAAAAGAAGATAAAATTACAGGGGAGCCATTGGCTCCCTTTTTATTATTATATGTATGGTTTTTTGTGTTAAAATATAGATGGAAAAACAAAATCAAGGGAGGTTTCGGGCTTGAAATATTCTAAAATCAAAGGCACACAGGATATTTTTGGTGATGATATTAAATATTGGAATTTCTTAGAAAAAAATTTGAGAGAAATTTTAATAAAATATGGTTATCATGAAATAAGAACCCCGATTTTTGAAAATACTGAATTATTCTACAGAAGTATTGGAGAAAATACTGATGTAGTACAAAAAGAAATGTATACTTTTAAAGATAAAGGCGAGAGGTCAATAACTTTAAGACCCGAAGGTACTGCTCCAACTGTAAGAGCTTATGTAGAAAACTCTATGATAAATTTTGGGCAACCTTATAAACTTTTTTATATTGGGCCAATGTTTCGTTATGAAAAACCACAAAGTGGTAGATATAGACAATTTCATCAAGCAGGAGCAGAAATATTTGGGACAGACTTTCCCGTGGCTGATGCTGAAGTTATTGCTATGCTTGATAAATTTTTTAAGAAAATTGGGCTTAGAGAATATTCTATAAAAATAAATTCTATAGGATCTTTAGAGAGTAGAAATAAGTATAGGGAAGTCCTTAAAGAATATTATTCAGATAAAATAGATAATATGTGTGATGACTGTAAAAGGAGATACAATACGAATATAATGAGACTTTTAGATTGTAAAGTTGATAAGGAGTATTCTAAAGATGCTCCCTCTATTCTTGATTCATTAACGGATGAGGATAAAGAGCATTTTGAAAATGTAAAATCTTTTTTAGATTCTTTTGAAGTTGAATACGAAATTGATTCATCAATAGTTAGAGGTTTAGATTATTATAATTTGACGGCTTTTGAAGTTGAACACAATAAGCTTGGAGCTCAATCTGTAATTGCTGGAGGAGGAAGATATGATGGTCTTGTCAAAGAATTAGGCGGTCCAAATACTCCAGCTATAGGTTTTGGTATTGGCATTGAGAGAGTTATATTGGCAATAAAAGAAGAAAAAATAGAGATAAACAATCCTGAAGAGGTAGATGTTTATATAGCTTATATTGGTAAAAAATCTGCTAAAACAGCTATAGAAATTGCCAATATTTTAAGAGATAGAGGAATAAAAACATATTTAAACATTTCAAAAAGAAATGTGAGCGGCCAACTAAAACATGCAAATAAAGTGAACGCAAAATTTTCAGTTATATTTGGTAACGAAGAAATTGAAAAAGATATAGTTACGTTCAGAGATATGGAAAGTGGAGAACAAACACAAGTAGAAAGAAGCTGGTTTGTCGATTTGATTATAGAAAAATTAAACAATAGATAAAATTAATGGAGTTGTTATAAATGATTTTAATAAGACCTTTTTTAGTTTTTATTGCATTAATGCTTTTTTATATACCAAATTTACAATTTATTGGTATAGCCATACTGCTTTATATATATCATATATTAACAAAAAACAGGAATTCACATATTGAAAAGATGAAAGAAGTATATAAAGCAAATGGAATTGATTTTCCAATAAAAGATAGTGGCAAAAAAACTTTTGTTTGGTTGTATTTATATATATTTTCATTAACTGTTTTGTTTTATATGGCAAACACTTTAACATCGGAAGTGTTGGCTTTAGACATTAATCAAATTGAGCAATTTCAAGTGGAACCATGGGAAAGTTATCTTTTAATAGGAAGTTTTATTTTAATGTGGGTTTCATATACTTTTATGATAAATAAAATAATTAAAGATCAATGGATTTTACAAGAGTCAGAAATCAACAATAATATTGTTAAATATAGGTTTATAAGCTTAAGAGAAGGGAATTTTTCCATGCTTTTAAGAATATTGACCTTCAATCTGTATGAATGGTATCTTATATACATGCTATTAAGAGAAACTGCAATGCACTATATTGAAGATGGAACTGCGACAGGGGTATACAAAAAACATATAGAAAAGCCTAAAAAAGAAGAAATAAAAAAAGAAAGTCCTTTTGAAAATTTAATTAATAAAATAAAAAACTTGGATAAGGAAGAAAAGTATTCAGTTATATTTTATGAAGTTACAAATATGCAAGCAGAAAAAGCAGAAGAAGTTTTAAAAAAGTTGCTTGAAGAAAATTATATAGATCAAGAAGAGTATGATAAGATAAAGTCATTTTTATAGGGGGGATTAGATGATTCCGTTATCCTCTCCAAACATTGGAGAAAAAGAAATAGAATATGTTAATAATGTCCTTAAATCAAGGCATTTGGCTTTAGGACCTTATCTTCAAAAATTTGAAAAAACATTTAAAATTTTTATAGATTCTAAATATGCAATAGCAGTAAACAGTGGTACGTCTGCTTTACATCTTCTTTTAAGAGCTATAGGATTTCAAAGAGGTGATGAATTAATAACATCTTCTTTTACGTTTATATCCTCAGCAAACATTGCGGTTTTTGAAGGGGGAAAGCCCCTTTTTATAGATATAGATCCCTTTGATTATAATATTGATATAAAAAAATTAGATAACTACATAAAAAATAAAGATATACAGAAAGTAAAAGCATTTGTAGGCGTAGATATTTTTGGGCAACCAATAGATTGGGATTTTGTTGAAAAAACACTAAAAAACACCAAAATAAAAATTATAGAAGATTCATGTGAAGCGATAGGCTCAGAATATAATGGTAAAAAAATTGGGAAGTATGGAGTAGGTGGAACATTTGCATTTTACCCTAATAAACAAATAACTACCGGAGAGGGTGGGATGATAGTAACCGACAATGAAGAAGTCTATGAACTTACTAAATCCATGTCAAATCAAGGACGTAGTTTGAACTCAGAATGGTTAGAACACGAAAGGCTGGGTTATAATTATAGATTAGATGAAATGTCTGCAGCAATGGGCGTGGCTCAGATGGAAAGGATAGAATGGATATTAAATGAAAGAAGCAAAAAAGCAGATTATTATAACAAACTCTTTAAAGAAAATAAAAACATTGTTATTCCTAAAATAAACTATTTTACTACAAGAATGAGCTGGTTTGTTTATGTTTTAAGATTAGATTTAGACTGGGTATCTAAAATTATAAAATTACCTCAATGGGTAAAAAATTTTGATTTGCCAAATACTTTAAAAAATGAAAATGTTGAAGAATGGGATGGTATATTAACTTCAATAAAAAAAATATTGAATACTTTAATAGAAAGGCTAAATGAAAAAGGTGTTCAATGTAAAAACTATTTTTCTCCCGTTCATTTACAACCTTTTTATAAAAAAAATTGGGACTATAGTTTAGGCGATCTTCCAGTTACAGAGCTAATATCCTGCTTAACAATAGCAATACCTTTTTACACTTCAATAAATGAAAAAGACCAAAATACAGTTTATAAAATGATCGTTGAAACCATGGGGGAAATAGAAAATGAATCAAAAAAATAAAAGAGTTGCTTATTTAATTTTAATAGACTGTTTTTTATTTCTAATATCCTATGGATTGGCATTGCTAATAAGGTTTCAAACGGACTTTGAAGAAATGAGTAAGTATGTTTATCCAGCCTTATTAGTCCCGGTTATTAATGTTGTGATTTTTTATTTCAATAATATTTATAAGTCAATTTGGAGGTTTGCGACTTTAAAAGATTTGTCTCCTATACTTTATTCGTCAATTATCGGTTTTATGATGAATATTTTTATATTTGTTTTTATTCAGAGATATATTTTTGATTTTGTCATATTGCCTTTTAGTGTTGCAGCGATAACTTCCTTAATGGGAGCATTTTTGATAATTTTAAGTAGGGTTATATGGTTTTCAAGAGCCAACACTACCAGCAACATAAAAATTAACAACAAAAAAAATATATTGATAATTGGCGCAGGAGATGCTGGAACAGAACTTTTGGGAGAATATTTAAGGAATCCTAATCAAGGACAAGTTTTAGGCTTTTTAGATGATGATTCATCTAAAATTGGCAGAAATATAAGGGGTGTAAAAGTTTTAGGCAGTATAGACAAAGTGAAGCATTATTCTGATAAATATAATGTAGACGAGATTATTATAGCCCTACCTTCTGCAAGTTCTGAACAAATGAAAAGTATTATGGAAAAATTAAAAAATTTAAATTTGAAAGTAAAAACATTACCGCCAATTATAGAAATAATAAACAATAAATTATCTTTAGGTGCTTTAAGAAAAGTTAATATCTCTGATTTATTAGGTAGAAAAGAGGTTGAAGTAAATACAGAAGAAATTAGAGAATATATTTTTAATAAGAATATAATGGTTACAGGGGCCGGTGGAAGCATAGGTTCAGAAATTTGCAGGCAAGTCGCTTCTGTAAAGCCTAAAAAAATATATCTTCTTGGAAGAGGAGAAAATAGCATCTTTAAAATCAGCAAAGATCTAAAAATGAATTACCCTGACATCGAAACTGTTAATATTATTTGTGATGTAACAAATAAAAAAAGAATAGATTATATTTTTAAAACTCTGAAAATTGATGTAGTTTTTCACACTGCTGCTCATAAACACGTCCCATTAATGGAGGAAAATCCGACTGAAGCTTTTAGAGTTAACTCATTAGGTACCTACAATGTTGCTAAGGCGTCAGGAGAAAATAATGTAGAGAGATTTATATATATTTCTACAGATAAGGCTATAAATCCAACTTCTATTATGGGATCTTCAAAAAGGTTAGGTGAAATAATAGTTCAAACTATTTCAAGTTCATATAATACAAAATATGGGATGGTTAGATTTGGTAATGTTCTTGGAAGTCGAGGAAGTGTTGTGCCAATATTCAAAGAGCAAATTAGAAATGGTGGCCCTGTTACAGTTACTCATCCTGAAATGAAAAGATATTTTATGACAATACCAGAAGCTGTTTCTTTAGTTCTTCAATGTGGTAAATATTCAAATAAAGGAGAAATTTTTGTTTTAGATATGGGTGAACCGGTAAAAATAGTTGATTTAGCGAAAGAATTAATCAGATTATCTGGTTTGATTCCAGATCAAGATATAAAGATAGAGTTTACAGGAATAAGAAAAGGAGAAAAGCTTTACGAAGAATTGATGCATGAAAAAGAGGAAAAGCTTAAAACTCCAAATGATAGAATTATCATATTAAAAAACAAAAAAATACTTGATAATAAATCACTTGAAACTTTATTAGAGCTTTTATATCAAGGAACTGAATTTAACAATTTAGAGCTATTAAAAGCAATAATCAAAAAACACATTCCAGAAGCAAAAGTAATTTTATAAATAGAGGTAGGCAATTATGGAAATAAAATACATATTGGTATTTTCACTTTCAATAGTTTTAACTTTTTTGATGATGAAAGTAGCTAAAAAATTCAATATAGTAGATAAACCAGATAAAATATTAAAGCAGCATGAAAAAGCTACTCCTTATTTAGGTGGAGTGGCTATATTACTATCATTTTCTTTATTTGTAGATCATGGGTTTTATTTTTTGCTTTTTTCATCGATAATAACTTTATTAGGTGTGATTGATGATATAAAAGGGATATCGGCTTTATTCAGATTTATTTCTGAATTTATAATATCCTTTTTCACTGCATATTATATTCTTGATTATTCAAACATAATTTTGACTTTATTTTTGGCTTTTGTAGGGGTTAGTATGATAAATTCTTTCAATATGATAGATGGAATGGATGGATTGTCATCGGGATTAGCTATGATAAGTTTGATGATTTTTTATTATTTTCTTGGATTTCAATCAATTATAATAATAATATTAGCAATTTTAGGCTTTTATTTTTATAATTATCCCCCAGCAAAAATTTTTTTGGGAGATGGTGGTTCTTACCTAATTGGTTTCATATTGTATTATTATATATTACTGATGACAAATAATTTTGGATATGGAGGTTTTTTCGTATCGCTCGTTATACTGGGTTTTTTCTTAACAGATTTAGTATGGGCATTTATAAGAAGAATTCTAAACTCGGGTAAAGTGTTTGAGGGGGATAAAGACCACATATACGATAAAGCAAGGGTTTTCTTTAAAAATGATAAAAGAATTTTAACTTTGATGTATTTAATAAACATTGTTTTTGGATTATTCTCAGTTATCACATGGAATTTTAAATATTTTGGTGTTATAATTTCATTGATAGCATTTATTTTAATCGGGTACCTATTTAAATTATATAAGAAAACTTGAAAAGAGGTGTTTTTAATTGGCTTTTTTAAAAGGCCTTAATAATACAAATTTAAAAATCAAGCCAAAATCGGTAGAACAATTATTTTTTGACGAATATGAAGATTCAAAAAACACTATAGAAATCTATGAAAATTATTCTTATTCTGTAGATTTTAAGTCAGGGAATTACAAATGGTTTGATGATGAATTTAATTTGTTAACAAATGAAAGTGAAGATAAACTAAGTATAGAGATAGAATACATACCTCTTATTTTAACTTACATGAGAATTAATGAATTTATGGAATCAGGCAAAAGGTCAATGCTTTCTTTTTTATCTACTGAGCTTACAAAGGTAACCAATGAATTGATTAATAAAGAAAGTATTGCCTATACTTTTGATCAAAGTGGAAGAAATGTCATGTTGTTTATCAAAAAGTTAGAAAAAGATTTATATGAACATCACATTATTGTTAATTTTGATGGTCATGATAATTATTTTGATTTGATGGCTCTTTCAAATGAACAAAAAATAAAAAAATTTTATTCAGATTTGATAGATGAAACAAATAAATTGAGGATAAAAATATTACCAACAATAATAGAAAATATGACACAATTTTCTAACAACATTATAGAAAAAATAAATGTTATAAAATCTCAAGATATAAAAGACATTAGAGACAAATATTTTAATATCTTTGATTTTGATATACTTGAATTTATTGAAAGAGAAGTTCACAGAACAATATTAGATGATTTAAACGAGTACATTTATTATGTGAAAACTAATTCTTATGATGAAGATTCTGAATTTAAGCCCAAAGTAGAACTTGATTTTTTAATTGAAGATATGGATTCTTTGGAAAAAGAATTAAGACAGGTTATAAATGATGCACATATTTTTAATAACAGCGAATCAGAAGAAGTTAACTACGAATTATACGATGAAATTGAGGAAGAACTTATGGAACATATGGATAAATTAATTTCAGATGAGATAATTGATGAAGATGATTTTATCATTGAAGGAAAAAGTATAATAGAAAGTTTGCAATTTGTTTACGATGATATAGATGCGGAAAAAGTAGAAATAGAAAGAAAGATACTTTTAAATATAATAAATGCTTATGGTATATCAATTATAAATGAAAATTTTAACTTGATACAAAAAATCTTTTACAAACTCAATTTAGAAGAAGAACTTGAAAAGTTGTATGAAGTTTCAGAAGATAAAAAAATCAGTGATTACAAAAAATGGTATAATAAATTATTTGAATTAACAGGTAGAAATTTAAAAAAAGAAATCAACAATTAAAGCCTTTTTTTAAAGGCTTTAATTTTTTAGACGATTAATATAATGAATCTTTCCAAGGAGGATTAATATGAGTGAAGAAAATATAAACTTATCTATATCAGGAATAATTAATGAGAAAAAAGAGATCCCAAAAGAAGAATATAAAAATTTTGATACAATGGTACAAAGCTACATTAATGAAACACGTGGTATTTTGACAAATATAAAGATAAATGGGAAAGAAATTCCTTTAAATTATTATAATGAAATTAAAGGTGCTTTTTTTGAAGGAGGAGAAACTGTAGAGTTAGAGTTTTCTTCTAAAAAAGATGTTTTAAAGGATTTGATTACCCAAGGATTTGAATATATTGAAAAACTTGAAATGAATTTAGAAAATATATCAAAAGAAGTATTGATGAACACTGAAGAAGGCCATAAAATGCTAAACAGTATAGCAGAGGGCTTTGAAGCTTTATTGAATATTTTATCCCAAGTTACAAAATTTACTGAAGATAAACTTTATACAGACGAAGATTTAGAGAAGATAAAAGAAGTAGTAACTACTATAGTAAAAGCTCAAGAGGATCAGGATTATTTAGAAGTATCAGATATAATAGATTTTGATCTTCCAGAAGTAATTAAAATTTTTGAAAAAGGATTTAAAGAAGCTGACAGAATTTTAAACGAAACATCAAATTAAGAGGTGGTATAAAATGTACGAGAATCCCAATTCATCAAAATATTTAGAAAATTCGGTAAATACTGCAAGCCCTGCAAAATTGGTAGAAATGTTATACCAAAATTCTATTGAAAGATTAGAAAAATCAAAAAATATGATTAAGAACAAAAATTTTTCAGAGGCAAACAAACAAATAATCAGAGTGCAAGATATTATAACAGAATTAAATGTTTCTTTAGATTTAAAAGCTGGAGGAGAGATATCTCAAAATCTTAGAGCCTTATATAATTACATGAACAGAAGACTTATAGAAGCTAATTTGAAAAAAGATGTTGACATCTTAGATGAAGTTAAAACAATGATAAAAGATCTTTTAGAAACATGGAAAGAAGCAATGATAAAAGCAAATGAGACAGTAAAAGATTTAAATAAAAATTCTCATCAATCAAAGTTTGATGTTCAAACATAAGGGACTTAAAAAGTCCCTTTTATATTACTATAAGGAGTAGAAAAATGAATATAAAATTTAAAAATATACTCTTTCTAATAATTTCTGTAATTCTTTTATTAATATTTTTAACAATTTCTTTTAATGGAACAAAATCTCAGCCTGATAAAGTTCTTGCAGAAGATATAAATAATTTTGGGGTTATAAATGGTGGCTATGAAGGATTTTATTTATTCGATTTAAATACGAATGAAATAATAAAAAAAATATCAACAGGAAACTATATAAATAAAATAGAGTTACATGAAAAATTAATATACCTAACTGATTCTGAAGGCTTGAAGATTTATTCAATCACTGATGATTTTGAAATTGAACTTGTCAACACATTTAAAACATATGGTGAATCACTTTCATTGGTTAAAAATGATAAATATATTTATTTGGCAGATGGAAATAATGGAATAGTAATTTTTGAATTGGATAAAGATATATTTATAAGATTTTTGCATCATATTAAGATTGATGGAATAGTCATAGATTTAATAAAAAAGGACGACTATATTTTTGCCTTGGGTCCTAAGTTTGGTTTAAAAGTATATGAAATAGTGGACAATGGCTTAAAAGAAATCACGTCTTATAATTCTCTAATATCCCCATCTAAAATTTATACAAATGAAAATACTTTGTTTATAAAAGATGATATTTTAGGACTATTGGCTTTTGATATTCAAAGTATAATTAACAATATCAATTTCAAAAGTTTGTACAAATTAAACTTTCAAATAGGAGATCTTTCACCTATATCAAGAGATATTTTCTATTTCACAGATTCTGAAGGCTTGAAAAAGTACGATGCTGGAAATATAGAATTAATTCATTCGGATAATTTATTGAGAGCAAATATCAACTATAAGAACGAAAGAATATATATATCTAAAAAAGAAAAAGGATTTGAAATTTTTGATCTAAAAAAAGAAAAAATTATTTACGAACATAATGTTTTATCTTATATCAACAATTTTAATATAAACGAAGAAGGTATTTATGTTGAAGATAGCGGGGTAATTCATTTTTTTGATCGAAAATATAATTTAAAATGGAGTAAAGAAATAGAAGGGAAAGTATTAAAAGTTGATGATGGTTTGATTGTTTATAAAGGTGACTCTGTTTCTGTAATTAAGAACGAGAATATTAGTACAAAAAATTTTGGCATCCCAATTTATAAAACAGTAAATGATAATGAAAAAATATGGATATTGTCTGAAAAAAGTATAATTTCATTTGACGAAGAAAAAGTTATTTTGAATGGATTTTATACAGATATTATGACTTATAATGGTGAAACGTATGTAACTGATCAAAATTATATGTACAAAATGGATCCTTTAACTAAAAATCTGAAAAAAATATTTTACAGTGCTAATGAAATAAAATCTATAGAAGCTTACAAAGGGAATATTTTTATAATGACTGAATATGGAATACAATATTTGGATAAAGAATATAATCCAACAAAATTTTTTTCTTACTCCTACTATCCAGATAATTATGTTTTTGAAAATGGTATTTTTTACATGACTATTCAAAATAAGGTCATACTGTTAAATACACAAATCAATAATCTATTTTCTGAATACGAATTTAAAATCCCAATTGTAGATATAGATATTTTTAAAGGTGAGGTTTACATATCCCATTCTTCATATGGTATTGAACGTTTTAAAATAAACGATAATCTGGAATTAGAATTAATAGATAGCTTTCAAATTTTTAACGCAAATAATTTTTATTTACAAAAAAAATAATGGTGCTTAAGCACCATTATTTTATAGTAATAATTTTATCTAATTTTACAATTTCTACCACTTTTTTGACATTTGGGTTGTTAATATTGTGTATTTCCATTACACCATTTTCTTTTTTATAATCTGCAAAAAAGTAAAAAATCCTTCCTAAACCACTACTGTCAATGTATTCCAAATTACTCATATCAAGAATAATTTTTCTAACACCAGCTTCTTTTAATTCGTAAAGTTTTTCTTTCAATTCGTTTGAGTTTGTTATGTCAATTCTACCATCGAGAACAATTTTACCTGTATTTCCTAAAATTTCTTTTTTCATATTATAACCTCCTGAAAATTATTTTACCCATCATATTATAGCATAGATTATATTTTTACAACAACTCCAATTTTTTCTGGTAGGTTTAAAGACAAAATTTCGTTTTCATTTTTTATATTTATATTTTCGTTTCTTGTTTGAAAAACAATTTCTGGATTTCTTATCTCACCAATTAAATTATGATGTATTTTTATTTCTTTTTTATGATTTGAATTAACCAATACCAAGTAAGATTCTTTTTCATTCCATAAAACAAATGATACATAGCCATCAAACCATTGTATAAATTTAAAGCTACTGTATTTAAAGACATCAGAACTTTTATAAAATTTAACCAAACTTTTTGTAAAATCAAGATTTTGCTTATTCAATTCATTCATATTATCCCAAGGATAAGGCCTTCTATTATCGGGATCTGTAAATCCTGATAGACCTATTTCATCTCCATAATAAATCCCAGGTGAACCAGGTATTAAAAACATTAGCAATAATCCCACTTTAAAAATATCTATATCATAACCTGCTGAAGCTTCATCATGATTCCCTTCTTTTAATCTTTGAACTTTTTGAGTTGTTCTTGTTAACCATCTGGAGTGATCATGATTGCTTAATTGATTTAGAGCTGCATATTTACTGTTCATAGGAAGCTGTGATAAAGCCCAGTTTACAGCTGAAACGAAATATTCTGAGTTTTGATACAAATCTTTTCTGAAATTATCATTATGTTTTTCGACTCCTGTTAAAAAATAACTTATAGGGTCCATTGCAGTTATATAATTCATTATTGTATGCCAACTTTTTTTCTCCAACCATGGTAACGGCGACTTGTATATTTCTGAAAAGATGAGTTTATTTGGTGAATTTTGTTCGACTTTTTTCCTAAAAAAATTCCAGAAAGATGAATTTGTCTCAAAATCCTTAGCTAGCTCGTCTGCTACATCTAACCTCCAACCGTCTACGTTATATTCTTTTGTCCATTTTATTCCGACATCAGCAATTTCATTCCACAAATCCATATTTTCATAATTCAACTTTGGTAAAGTTGCGTAACCCCACCAACCTTCATAAAAATCCCCATGCCAATAAAAGTACTTTTTAAAAGGGGAATCTTCATTATTCATAACACCTTCACCATAGAGATTTTTCTCATCTATCCATTTATTGAAAGAACCACAATGATTGAAAACACCATCAATTATTATTTTGATGTTTTCTTCATGAAAAGCATCTACTAAATTCTTGAAAAGCTCGTTGCTTTTATTAAGATTTTTTTTTGACGTTGTTCTAACTTTATATTTATCCTTCCCATCAACATCTTCTTCTATAATTCCAAAATGGGGATCTATATTATAATAATCCTGTGTATCGTATTTATGAGGTGAAGGACTTACAAAAAGTGGATTAAAATATATAGCTTCTATTCCCAAATCTTTTAAATAATCTTTTTTATCTAAAACGCCCTGTAAATCTCCACCGTAAAATTCTCTATGTCCATTTAAGTGGTCAGGCATTTCATTCCATTCCTTTTTTACTATAGGTTTTCCGTCATAAATATATTCATTATTTACTGGATCATTGTTTTTATCACCATTATAAAATCTATCCACAAATATTTGATAATAGACTCGACCATAAGACCATTCAGGAACTTTAAAATCAGGTATTAAAATAAAATCATGTAGTGATCTATGCTCACAAATGCCCATTGCATCATATTTTATTTTCTTTTTCTGATCTATACTATTAATTTCAAAGTGATACCTCATTATTCTATTCGGCATTTTAAAGCTATAAGAGAAATAGTTAAAAAATTTGGTACTATATTCTTTTATCATTTCAGCGTGAGAATATCGTTTAGAATTCTTTTCTGGGGTAAAGAAAACATTTCCTTTTACTTGCCCCAATATTTTAGGAACTCTTATCTTTATCTTTACTAAGTCACCAACTTCTGGCTCTGTTGGATCCATAAAATTTATAGTTTGATCAGAATGTATGTTATACATAGTTACCCCTCCGAATTTTCTATTTCAGCTAATTCTTTAATAATTTGTTCTTCTCTAATTTCGTAATAATTTATCTTTTTTTCGATTTTTATTTTTTCATCCATTAATTCTTTCACTTTAGTATAGTTATCGCCTCTTTCTATCATTTCTTTTTCTAAATTATCTAATTTTAAAAAAAGTGTCTCACTTTCATTTCTAAGTTTATCTAATTCTGAATTTAGCGATTTTATTCTATTCCTTAGTTTCTTTTCTTTTTCATAGTCTTTATTTGGTTTATTTTTCTTTTTAATTTTAAAAGAATCATTTTTTATGTTCGTTAATATATTATTTAAGTCATCTGTTATTAAATTTTTTCCATTTTCTATTAGCATGTATTTATCAGATATATTTCTTATAAGTTCTTCATCATGAGATACCATTATTATAGATCCTTTGAATTCTTTTAATGTATCTTCAAGAACTTCAACAGTTAGAATATCCAAGTGATTTGTTGGCTCGTCTAAAATGAGAACATTAGGTTTCTTTAGTAATACTTTGGCTATAGCCAGTCTTGTTAACTCTCCACCAGATATTGTATTGATTTCTTTAAAAACATCGTTTTGAACAAATCCAAATTTTCCAATATACCGTCTTACTTCAAAATCTTTCCAATCAGGAACTAAAGACCACATTTCAGTGAGAATATCGTTTTCTTGGTTAAAAGATGATATTACTTGGTCTATATAGCCTATATCTATATTGTATCCCCATTCAAATTTTCCTTTATAATTTTTTATCTTACCAGTTAATATTTTTAATAAAGTACTTTTACCAGATCCATTTTTACCAAGAATTGAAAGTTTTTCCCCTTCTTTTAAATTGAAGCTTATATCTTTTAAAAGAGGTTGCGACTCATAGTATGAAAAAGATATATTTTTTACATTGATAACTTCATACCCTGTTTCCCTTGGTTCTGGTATCTTTAGTTTTATTGAATTTTCTTTTTCTATATTTTTTATTGATTCATAATCTTCTTTTAATTTTGATAAAGTTCTCTCTCTAATAATGGCCTGCTTAACCATTTTTTCAGTACCCCATTTTCTATATCTTTGAACCATATCTTCCAGTCTCTTTATTTCTTTTTCAAGATTTTCTTTTTGAGCTTGAGTTGAATTGATTAAATTTTCTCTATTAGATAAATATTTTTCGTAATTTCCCTTGAAATCCCAAACTTTGAAACTGTTGATTTCCCAAAATCTATTACAAAGACTTTTTAAAAATTCTCTGTCATGAGAAACAAGAATAATAGCACCTTTGTAATTTTTTAAATAGTTTTTCAACCAATTTATAGAGTATAGGTCAAGATGGTTTGTAGGTTCATCCAATAATAATAAGTTATGGGTTCCTACTAAAGTCTTTCCAAGAGATAATCTTGTTAACTCTCCACCACTTAAAGTACTTACTTTTCTATTCCATTCATCATCCTTAAAACCTACACCAACTAAAGTGCTTCTGACTCTTTTTTCCAACATAAATTCATCTATATCTTCTTTTATTTCTTCTCTAACAAAATCGTATAAATTTATATGAGGATCATCCATTCTGAACTGTGTTAAAAAGTTTATTTTTAATTGGTTGTTTTTATGTAATTTCCCTTCAGTAGGCTCTAATTTATCAGAAATAATATTTAATAAAGTTGTTTTACCTGATCCATTTTTCCCTATTAAAGCTATTCTATCTCCGGGGTATACTGATAGATTCACGTTATAGAACAAATCTTGATCAGCAAAATTATGTGAAACATCTTCCAATCTTAGCAACATATCTTTCCACCTCTTACTTCATAAAAATCTTTTCGATATCTTGATTGTCTAGAAGTCTCCATTCCCCAATATCAACGTCTAATGATAAATCACCAATGCTTTTTCTGTGTAAATTTACAAGTTCTAAATCAATATAATCAATCATTCTTTTAATTTGATGAAACTTGCCTTCACAAATTTCTATTTGTAAAAAATTATCGCTTAATTTTTTTACCTTAGAAGGTTTGGTGATAAAGTCTCCTAAGTCAATTCCTTCAATTAGTTTATTGATCTTGTCTTCTGTTATATTTCCTTTGTATTCGACTATATATTTTTTAAAAATTTTGTTTTCTGGTGAGATGACTTTGTGTATAAAGTCTCCATCATTTGACAATAAAATTAAACCAGTTGTATCTATATCAAGTCTACCAGCAATTGAAAGGTCATTTTTATAAGGATGATCAATCAAATCTGTTGCTATAGAATGAAATTTATCATCTGTAGCTGAGACATAGTTTTTTGGTTTATTCAACATTATATATATATTATGATAAGGAATAATTCTTTCATCATTATAAAAAACTTCATCCTTCTTAGTTATTTTATAAGAAGTTTTTTTAATAATACTGCCATTAACTTTTACTTTTCCTTTGTTGATTAATTTTTTAACTTGGCTTCTTGTTCCAATTTTTGCATTTGATAAAAATTTATCCAATCTCATAATTTCTTATCTTTTTTTACTATATAAGAATAAACATCTTCTAAATTAGGTGTTATTTTTCTCTTTTCAACATAATCAGGAAAAACAAAATCATTATTCTTTAATTCAACGATAATTTTTTTAGTTGATATAGTTTTGAAAGATAAAATTTCATCTTTAAATCCTTCAAGATATTTAACTATATCTTCAAATTTATCTTTTGGGATTAAAATTTCATAAATAGACATTAATTTTTGAAATTTGTCGTATATATTTTCTGTATTATCTTTAAAAGCTATTTTGCCATCAACTATTACTCCTATAGAATTGCAAATTTGTTCTACTTCCCAAATATAATGTGAAGATATTATAATTGTGGTATTGTATTTTTTGTTGTTTTCAATTATATATTCTCTAATAAACCTACTGGTTTCTACATCAATGGCATTTGTAGGTTCGTCCAATAACAATATGCTTGGTTTTTTTATTAGAGCTCTGGCGATATTGAGTTTTTGTTTGTTTCCAGACGAAAGATGTTTGGTTAACTTGTTTTTATAAATATTAAGTCCAAAATCTTTCATCAAATCGTCTAAAGTATCTTTATAATTTTTAATATTAGAAATTTCTGCAAACATTTTTAAGTTTTCAGTTGGAGTTAAATCATCTTCTAAAACATTGTAATCAGATACCAATGATATGGACTTTTTTACTTTATAAAGGTTTTTGTTAATAAAGTTACCGTTAATTTTTATGGTACCCAAAGTAGGTTTTAACAAAGTTGATATCATTTTCATAATAGTAGATTTTCCAGCACCATTAGGCCCAAGAAGACCGAATATTTCTCCTTCTTTTATCGTCAAGTCAACATCTTTAACAGCATAAAAATTACCAAATTTTTTGGATAAATTATTTAATTCTATTGCATTCATAATCATGCTCCTTACAACCTATCATATTTTTTGACTTTTCTCATTTTTCTATCAAAGTCTCTTTTTGCAATGGTTTCTCTTTTATCAAATTTTTTCTTACCTTTTGCTATAGCTATATCGACTTTAATTAAACCTCTATCATCTACATAAACCTTTAAAGGTATAATTGTACATTTATCTTGCTTTATTTTTTGATTAATTTTTATAATTTCATTCTTATGTAATAATAATTTTCGTGGTCTCTCAGGTTCGTGGTTAAACATTGCAGATTGCTTATAAGGTGCAATGTTTACATTATATAGAAATATTTCATTTTTTTTTATTTTTGCATAAGAATCTTTGAGGTTTATCCTTCCATCTTTAATGGACTTTACTTCTGATCCCAATAACTCTATTCCAGCTTGATAAGTTTCTTCTATAAAATAATCATGCCTTGCTTTTTTATTATTTACAATTATTTTCATTATTGTTTGTTCACCTCTTTTTCTTCAAAATCGTTCTCTTTTTTCTTCCTATTGAGAGCTCCTAAAATTATTTCAGCTCTTCTTTTACCTATTCCAGTTACATTTGTTAGATCTTCAAAGGATGCCTCCATAAGATTTGGTAAATTCTTAAAGTTTTCAACGACATTTTTAACTGCCACAGGGGGTAATTTTGTTGAATATAAAATTCTGTATCCCCTTGGGACAATGTTCCTTTCTTCAAGTTCATCATCAGAAGAGACCTCATATCCAAGCATTCTTGATATAGTATAGAGATTTACCAAATCATCTAATTTTATATCTTTGAATATTTCTATTGAATCTTCAGATTTTTGATATTTCAAGTCCTCAATATGATAATCCATTATAATTGCCCCAACAAATTTTGGAATAGATCTTAATATTTCTTCATATTCAAGTTTTACACTTCCTGATATTTCTCCTAATTCACTTAAATATTTGTCAACACCTTGTGTAATTTTTATTGTCAACAAACCTTTAGATAAAATTTCTGCAACGTCAGATAAAGAAACGGTCTTTCTTGATTCTTCGTTATTTAAATATTCAATTTGGTTAAAAAAAGACTGTTTATACCTTTGAGCAATTGTTATTTCTTGATTTAACCTTTCAAAAATTATCCCTTCAGGTAATAATTCGTGTTTCTTCTTCTTATAAAAAACTGAAACAGAATTTCTTCTTTTTGAAACAGCTATGGTTAAATCATCAGTTTGATTTGAAATTTTTTCTGCAGTTCTATGTCTCATTCCAGTCTGAGAACTGGCTATATTTTTGTCGGGATTAAGTTGTACGTTAGCAAAGAGAATTTTATTAGCCTCACTATTGAGGACGATTGCACCATCCATCTTTGCTAATTCATACACTTTTTCAGGTAAAAAGTCAGAATTTAAATTGAAGCCCAACTGAATAATACCATTTTCTAAATATTGTTCAGGCTTAGACGCTAAAAAAATTAAAGCCCCTAAATTTGCCTCTATAATTCTATCAATACCTTTTCTTAGCGGTTTTCCAGGAGCTAAGAAGTCCATAATCCTATTGAAGCCCTCATCAGTCATAATATTGTCCCCCTTTAAACATTTTAACAATATCTGAAATATTATCGAGTTTAATTATGTTCTTACCATTTATTTTTGCTCTCTTAGATATGCAAATATTTTCTATTCCTATTTTTTTAGCCATTTCAACTCTTTTTTCAATATGAGAAGTGTTCCTTATTTTTCCATCTAGTCCTATTTCACCTATAAAAATAGTTGATTTATCTAAAGTTTGTTCAAAAAGAGATGAAATTATTGTAAATGCAATAGCAGAATCTATGGAACTATCGGATATTCTAAATCCTCCAGATGTATTCAAAAAAATATCTTTTGATTCAACAGGGAGTTTTAATTTTTTAGATAATACAGCTGTAATCATAAATACTTTATCAATGCTAATTCCAGAACTCACCCTTCTTGGAGATCCATAAACGGGTTTTGATACTAAAGATTGAATTTCAATTGGTATTAATTTGTTACCTTCTTTTATTATTGACAATGTATTTCCTGGCTCATTGGAATAATCTGATAAAAAATAATTGGTTAAATCGTTTATTGGATAAAGCCCTCTTTCAGTCATTTCCATCAAAACAATCTCGTCAGTTGGACCATATCTATTTTTATTAACTCTAAACATTCTTAACCCAGAAGTTTTTTCAAGTTCAAAAGAAATTACACAGTCGACAACATGTTCCAACAACTTTGGCCCTGCTACATTACCTTCTTTTGTGACATGACCTATCAAAAGTGATGAAGTTTCAGTTCGTTTAGAATATTCTACAATTTTTCTTGTACTTTCCTTTACTTGTAAAACACTTCCAGGGTTAGAATCTACGTCATCGCTTTTAATAGTCTGTATAGAATCAAAAATAAGAATTTCGGGTTTTTCTTTTAATTTAGAAATAGACTTGAAAATGCCTTCCAGTGAATTTGAAAAAATCAAACCAATATTTTTGTTGTTTATTCCTAATCTTTTAAACCTTTGCATTACCTGACTTTTTGATTCTTCAGCAGAAATATATACAACACTGTTTTCCGAATCAGAAAGTTGAGAAACCAATGTGCTTTTACCTATACCAGGCTCACCACTCAGTAAGTAAACAGCACCTTTAACTAAACCATCGTTGAGAGCTTTGTTAATTTGAATTGATTTTATTTTTAATCTTTCAGGTTCCTCAATTTTAGAATCTAAATAAGTTATTTCATTACTATTAATTTCATCATCATTTGAAGAATCCATATAATTAATATCCGCGGTGAATTCCACCGCGGATCCCATTTCATTACATATTGGACATTTAGCAAACCATTTATCTGATTCATATCCGCATTCGTTACAAACATAATATTTTTGTTTTGCTTTTTTCTTGCTCAAGTCTTAACCACCTTTTTCTTTCTACCAGGTGATTTTCTAAAAGTCAACTCATCTTTTTTAATATCAATGATAATCTTATCCATTTCTTCAAATCTACCTTTTAAAATTTCTTCTGAAAGAGGATCTTCAATATATTTTTGAATGGTTCTTTTTAAAGGCCTTGCACCAAAAATTTTATCATATCCTTTATCCAGAATAAATTCAATGGCTTTTTCTTTTATTTTTATATCAATATTTTTTTCATTAAGCCTTTCCTTTAACTCATCTAGCTGAATTTGAATAATGTTTTTAATGTTATCTTTTGTTAAAGGATGGAAAACAACAACATCATCTAATCTATTGATAAATTCAGGTTTAAAAGCCTTTTTAATTGCAGAGTCTACCTCACTTTTAATGCTTTTGTACTCTGATTCTTCGTTTTCCCCTTCAACAAACCCCAAAGATCTTTTTGACTTGTTTATGTGTTCTGACCCAAGGTTTGAGGTCATTATAATAATAGAATTTCTAAAATCAACAGTTCTTCCTTGTGAGTCAGTCAGTCTTCCTTCATCCATTATTTGTAATAATATGTTAAAGACATCTGGATGGGCTTTTTCTATTTCATCTAATAAAATTACTGAATAAGGTTTCCTTCTTACAACTTCTGTTAACTGACCTCCTTCATCATAACCAACATAACCTGGGGGAGCTCCAACTAATCTTGAAACGTTAAATTTTTCCATATATTCACTCATATCAATCCTTACAAGAGCAGTTTCATCACCAAATAAATATTCAGCTAATGTTTTAGCAAGTTCCGTTTTACCAACTCCTGTAGGGCCTAAGAACATGAATACACCGTTTGGCCTTTTAGGATCTTTTAGGCCACTTCTTGATCTCCTTATGGCTTTTGAAACCGATACAATAGCTTCGTCTTGGCCAACAACCCTCTCGTGCAATACAGCTTCAAGATTGAGTAGCCTTTCCATTTCTGAACTTTCAAGCCTTTTTAGAGGGACGCCAGTCCAGTTAGAAACAACATCAGAAATATCTTGTTCAGTGACAATTATTCTTTCAGTTTCGGCCTTTTTTCTCCATTTAGAATATTTGTCTTTGTAATCCTTTCTTAGGTCTTCTATTTTTTTGTTAAGTTCTTCAACTTCATCAAATTTATTTTTAGAAATCATAAGATTTTTTTCTTCTTCAAGTTCTTCTATTTCTTGATTTTTCTTCTTAAGATCATTTGGTAGTGTTAATGCTTTTAATTTAGACCTAGCTCCAGCTTCGTCTATAATGTCTATAGCTTTGTCTGGTAGAAATCTATCTGTTATATATCTCAAAGATAAATTTACCGCATTTTCTAAAGCTGCTTTTGTGTATTCAACATTATGATGTTCTTCATATTTAATTTTTATACCTTTTAAAATATTTATTGCGCTTTCAAAATTAGGCTCATTTACATATATTTTTTGGAACCTTCTTTCTAACGCAGGGTCTTTTTCTATAAATTTTCTGTATTCATTAGAAGTTGTTGACCCAATGACAGTTATTGTTCCATTTGCTAAAGCTGGTTTTAATACATTAGCGGCGTCCATTGAAGATCCCTCAGCAGCACCGGCTTCAACAATCATATGAAGTTCATCAACGAATATTATTATATCTTCTGTCTTTTCTAATACTTGCATTAGTTTTTTCATTCGTTTTTCAAATTCGCCTCTGTATTTTGTTCCAGCTACTAACGAAGTAATATCTAAAGCAAAAATTGTTTTAGTTTTTAAAACCTCGGGTACATCACCAGAAACTATTCTCATTGCTAATCCTTCAACTATGGCAGATTTTCCTACTCCTGCTTCACCAATTAATACTGGGTTATTTTTCTTTCTTCTTGCCAATATCTCCATAAGTCTTGTAATCTCAACTTCTCTACCAATTACAGGATCCAATTTGTTTTTTCTGGCTTTTTCTGTAAGATCTGAACCAAAATCTTCTAATTGTCTTAAAGCTGTTTGTTTTTGCCTTTTTTTCTCTTCTGAAACTTCGCTATTTTGTTTTAATTCTTCATTAGGTTTAATATCACCTTTCATCATAATATCAGCAAGTTGTTTTCTCATATTTTGAAGATTAATCCCCAATCTTTTCATTATATGAGAAGCAATGCCTTCAGCCTCTCTACAAATGGCTAAAAGAAGATGTTCGGCATCAATTCTTGAAGAACCCATAAGTTCTGATTCGTCATAAGCCAATTCAATTATTCTCTTTGCTCTAGGAGTTGGCTGAGGAGAACCAATAATTCCTTGAGATGAGTTGGTCCCTACAACATTTGTTATTTCAGCTTTCATCCTATTATAAGAAATATTGAAATCACCGA
Organism: Geotoga petraea; assembly: GCF_900102615.1. Classification (NCBI taxonomy): domain Bacteria; kingdom Thermotogati; phylum Thermotogota; class Thermotogae; order Petrotogales; family Petrotogaceae; genus Geotoga; species Geotoga petraea. The sequence continues at coordinate 201,003 of NZ_FMYV01000001.1, forward strand.
ATATTATGTCAAGATATTTTCCTTTGACTTTCAAAAGGCCTAAAAGAATGTGTTCAGTGCCAACATATGGGTGCCCCATATCTTTTGCATCATTTTGAGCTTCTATGAATACTTTTGCAGCTCTTTCTGTAAAATTATCAAACATATAATACACACCTCCAAAACGAGGGAATTAAAATAATTTACCTCATTTATATTTTATCATGAAAACGTATGAAAACAAAAAAATATTTAAAGAAATACATCTTTAATTATATCAGATAAATATTATCTTATTTTAATTAAAAAAAGATTAATGATATAATAAGAACAAGGGTGAGTTTTTTGTAATGTATTTTCAATTTTGTATTTAATTTAATTATTTGTTAACGTAAATGCAATTGACAACAGTCTTGTCGTTTGATATAATCATTCACGGTTGTCGAAGAGAATAATAAAACATGTGATGCCGATGTAGCTCAACTGGCAGAGCGGCTGACTTGTAATCAGCAGGTTGGGGGTTCAAGTCCCTTCGTCGGCTCCATAAAAGTGGTGAGATGCCCGAGTGGCCAAAGGGGGCGGACTGTAAATCCGCTAGCAGATTGCTTTCGAAGGTTCAAATCCTTCTCTCACCACCATAATTTTATACCATTGAGAGGTGAAACAAATGGCTACAAAAAGTCAAGTAATTAACTTTTCTTTAAAATGTGAAGAATGTGGCACTAAAAACTATTACAAAAAGAAGAATAAAACAATTAAAGAAAAAATTGAGCTAAAAAAATATTGTCCAAAATGTGGAAAACATACTTTGCATAAAGAAGCAAAATTATAATAAGAAAATAAAAAAGCCCTTCTTCTACAGGAGGGCTTTATTTCTTTAAAGAAACTTATTTTACAGGAGGTACTAATTATGTCAAAATTCTGGATCTTTTTGAGTTCGGTATGGCAAGAAGCTAAAAAAGTAAGTTGGCCATCAAGGAAAAACTTATTTAAATCAACAGGGATAGTTCTTATCATTATAGCTTTCGTTGCTGTATACCTTTTTGCAATTGACTTTGGTTTACTCAATGCATTCACAAAACTTGTATACCCTATATTCTTGGGAGGGTTAGCTGGTACTTCTACACCAAGTCAATAATAAAAAAGTCGGTGATATAATATGAGAAAAGAATGGTACGTATTACAAGCTTTTTCAGGGATGGAAAACAAAGTAAAAGAATTAATAATTGAGAAATCCAAAGTTTTGGATCTCGATCGTTATATAGGGAGAATAATAGTTCCTGAAATAGAGGAACTAGATTATTCTAATAGAAAAGTTGAAAAAATATTTGTTAGTCAAGATTCTACAATATATGTTAAAAAAGGAAAAGATGTAAAAAAAGGCGATATTATAGCTAAAAATCCTGAAACAACTATTAAACATTCTGGAGTTATAAAAGAAATGAAAAACTACAGAAGAATAATAGTAGAAACCAAAGGTAAAAAGTATTCAAAAACATTTTTAATACCAGAAAGTGCAAAAGTATTATCTGGGTTAAGAATTGGTAAGACGGTTAAACCTGGTATGCCTTTTACAAATGATGGTTCTTATGAATGTGATGTAGAAGGCGAAATAGGCACGGTAGAAAAAGTAAAAAGAATTATTGTTGAAAACAGTAATTCAGAAGAAGATGTTTATATTGTTCCTGTAAAACTCTTTGATTCAAGGACTTATAAAACCGGGGTTGAAGTTAGCGAAGGTGAAGCAATAGCTTCAGGAAAAGAGTTCAAGTCTAAATCTTCAGGTAGAGTTGATATAAAAGATATGCCTCTTAGAAAAGAAATAAGGATCATTAAAACATCCAGAAAAAAACTTTTTCCGGGTTATATTTTTATTGAAATGATGCACGTAAAAGAAGTCGAGAAAATGATAGTCAATATTCCTTATGTTTCTTCCTTTTTAAATGTTGGCGGAAGGCCTTTAAAGTTAAAGAGAAAAGAGATCAGGGTTATTTTAAGACTTATTGGTGAAGAAGAATATGATTCAGCTAAACCAAGAAAAGAAATTAGAACTGATTATGAATTAGGAGAACATGTGAAAATAATCAGCGGTCCATTTGAATTTTTTACTGGTAAGATTAAGTCAATAGACTTGGAAAAACAAGAAGTAAAAGTTTCTGTTTCTATGTTTGGTAGAGAAACTGAAGTTGAATTGGGTTTAACTGAAATAGAAAAGATTGTGGATTGAGAATAAAAATATTAACTTTATATTCTTTTCCAATTAATAATAATGGTTTAAAATAATTTTGTGAATACTGTGGGAGGGTTATCCCGCTATAACCACAAGGAGGTAAATTATATGGCTAAAAAAGTATCAAGAATTTTGAAGTTACAGTTGCAAGCTGCTAAAGCTACTCCTGCCCCTCCGGTAGGACCTGCGTTGGGACAAGTTGGAGTAAACTTGATGGAATTTTGTAAAAGGTTTAATGCTGAAACTGCTGATAAGGCAGGACAACTCTTACCAGTTGAAATTACAGTGTACGAGGATAGATCGTTTACATTTAATGTAAAAACCCCTCCAGCTTCATTTTTGATCAAACAAGCTGCTGGTGTAAAATCTGCTGCTAACAATCCTGGTAAAGAAATAGTTGGTAAAATCAAAAAGAGCCAGGTAAAAGAAATAGCAGAAACAAAAATGCCGGACTTGAATGCTATGACAATTGAAGCTGCGATGAAAATAATCCAAGGTACTTGTAGAAATATGGGTATCGAAGTAGTAGAAGGATAAAAGAGAGGGGGTAATTATAATGGCAAGAGGGAAAAAATATTTAGAAGCTAAAAAAAATATTGATGCAGAAAAGACCTATTCTATTGAAGAAGCAGTAGATTTGGTTAAAAAAGTTTCTTATACTAAATTTGATGGAACTGTTGAAATTCATGTTCAATTAGGAATAGATTCGAAGAAAAGCGATCAAAATGTTAGGAATACAGTTTCTTTACCTCATGGAACAGGTAAAGACGTAAAAGTTTTAGTATTTGCTGAAGGTGATTTAGCAGAAAAAGCTAAAGAAGCAGGAGCAGATTTTGCTGGTGATGATGAACTTATTGAAAAAATAAATAATCAAAATTGGTCAGATTTTGATATTGCTATTGCAACACCAAACATGATGAAAAAAGTTGGTAAATTAGGTAGAGTTTTGGGGCCTAAAGGTTTAATGCCATCACCTAAAGCAGGAACTGTGACTGAAGATATAGAAAAAGCAGTAAAAGAATTCAAAGCAGGAAAAGTTGAAGTAAGAAATGATAAAAGTGGAAATGTGCATTTCCCTGCTGGTAAGGTTTCTTTTGATAATTCAAAATTAGTTGAAAATATCAAATCAGGAATGGAACAATTATCTAAATTGAAACCTCAAACAACAAAAGGTAAATTCTTTAAAAAAGTTGTAGTTGCTCCTACAATGGGTCCAGGAGTAAGACTTGACATAAACGAATTTCCTGTTGTATAATAACTTAGAAAAATAAATATTGTACCAGAGACGGTAGGTTCACGAGAGTGATTAAATAAGCCTGCTTAGGTACGTGGATAAAATAACGATGATGTTTTTATAAACATTATTGTTCTAACCACGGCCTAGTGCCGTGTTTTTTATTTAAGGAGGTGTACGTTTTTGCTAACTAGAGCTCAAAAAACAGAATTAGTAAAAGAATTTGTTGAAGCTTTTAATGATTCTCCAATAATTGTTTTCACTGATTTCAAAGGATTGGGAGTGGATGAATCCAATGAATTAAGGCAACGATTGTTTAAAGAATATGGAGATAAAGCTTTTTATAAAGTAATGAGAAATTCTTTGTTAAAAACAGCCATAAAGCAAGCGGGAATGAATTTAGAAGATTATGAAACATTTTTAGAGGGGTCAACAGCTATTTTTTATATTAAAGAAGGAGATCCCATTTCAGGGTTAAAAGTATTAACTGATTTTGCAAAAGATCATAATGAATTACCCGCTATAAAAGGTGGAGTACTTGAGGGTAAAATATTTGATGCTGAAAGGGCAGAAGAGCTTTCAAAATTACCTTCGAGAGAAGAACTTATTACTATGTTTGTGCGTGGCATAAACGCCCCTATTTCAGGCTTAGTTAATGTATTATCAGGTTCAATAAGAAACTTTATTAATGTTTTAAATTCTATAAAAGATGAAAAATCATAAATTTTCGGAGGTGTCTTTAAATGACAAAAGATGAATTAATTCAAGCAATTAAAGAAATGACAGTTTCTGATTTAGCAGAATTAGTGGAAGCATTGGAAGAAGAATTTGGAGTATCAGCATCAGCACCAGTAATGGCAGCTATGCCGGGAGCAGGAGCAGCAGCAGGAGCAGTTGAAGAAGAAAAAACAGATTTTTCAGTTGTTCTAAAAAGCTTTGGAGCTAAAAAAATCGGCGTAATAAAAGTAGTTAGAGAAATTACAGGATTGGGATTAAAAGAAGCTAAAGATTTAGTAGAAAAAGCTGGAACTCCTGATGCAGTGATTAAAGAAGCAGCACCAAAAGACGAAGCTGAAGAAATCAAGAAAAAATTAGAAGAAGCTGGAGCAGAAGTAGAACTCAAATAATTAACTTAAAACATTGATTTCGTTAATAAAAATTTTAGATAATAATGATAAAATTGTATCCGCATTGGACTTTTTAGTCTGATGCGGTTTTGCTTTGCAATAAAATAGAAAAAATTTGTAACATTTTACATATATATTTTTTAAAGCCGAGGTGATTCCATTGAACACCCGCACATTAAAAGTGGGAAAAAGAGAAAGAGATTTTTTCGGGAAAGTACATGAAGATTTTAGAATGTATGATGATTTAATCAAGATTCAAAAGTCTTCATTTGATGAATTTTTAAAGCACAGATTGAAAGAGACAATTAAAAAATTCATGCCTTTAACTATTCCTGTGAAAACCTCTTCAAAAAAGACTAAAGAAATTTTATTGGACTTCACAGATGTAAAACATGAAGATCCAATCATGAGTGAAGATGAATGTAAGGCAAAAAACCTTACTTATTCTGGCAGAACTTTTTTAACAGTACAATTGACTGACACATCAACAGGTGAAACATTAGAAAAAGAAGATGTTTTTCTTTGTAATGTACCATATATGACTGATAGAGCTGTTTTTATAATTAATGGTGCTGAAAGAGTTGTTGTTAACCAATTGGTGAGATCTCCAGGAATTTATTTTGTTAAAGAAGAAGAAAAAGATTCAAATAAAGAGATGTTTATTGCTCATTTTTTACCTGTAAAAGGGGCATGGTTAGAAATAATTTTTAATCCAAATCCAGGTAAAGAAGTTTTACAAGTAAGAATAGACAGAAAAAGAAAATTTAATTTTTTCTTATTTTTGAAAGCGTTAGGATATGAAAATGATTTGGATATATTAGATTTATTTCCAAAGAAAATTTCATTAGATGATGAATTCGATGTAGAAAATTATGCTGATTGTACAGTTTTATCTGACCATCATTTTAAAGAATTAGAAGAGATGGAACCTGCTAGAACTACGATTAGAGGAATGAAATTATCAGAAGCAAAAGAATTATTAAATAATTATGGAATAGAAGAAGTAAAAGTTTCTCATAAAGTTGCACAATTGACTTTAGATAAGATGAAAAAAAGATATGAAAAAGAAGGCAACTTAACTTCATTAGAAGCTTACAAAGAAATGTTTATAAAGTTAAGACCCTCAGAAATACCAAGAGGTCAAAAGGCAAAAGAAGAAATTGATGAAATGTATTTCAATACAGAAAAGTTTGATTTTTCTGAAATTGGAAGGCAAAAAGTAATAACAAGCTTAAAAGAAGAATACTACAAATATATTAAAGAAGTAGAAAACAGAGATTTATCTGAAGATGAATTAAACAATTTAAAATATCCAGTAGAATCAATGGCTATAGAAACCATAGACATTATTTTATCTGCAAGACATCTATTGGAATTAGAAGAAAATTCTGAACTTTTAGATACAAGAGACCATCTTGGAAATAAAAGAGTTAGATCTGTAGGTGAATTAATGCAGCTTGAATTTGAAAAAGCTTTCTCAAAAATGATACAACATATTCCTGAAAAAGTTGCTATGTCGCAAACACTTAATAAGATAAACCCTCAATCATTAATAAATTCAAGAGCTATAATGACTGCATTCCACCAATTTTTTGCCACTTCTCAGTTGAGTCAATTTATGGATCAAATAAATCCTTTATCCGAATTAACTCATAAAAGAAGACTTTCAGCAATAGGACCTGGCGGTTTGAAAAGAGAGCATGCCAAATTCGAAGTTCGTGATGTTCATCATTCGCATTACGGAAGAATGTGTCCTATTGAAACTCCTGAAGGAGCTAATATAGGTCTTATTACGTCATTAGCTATACTCGCCAAAACTGATGAATATGGATTTTTAAAATCGCCTTATTTTAGAGTAAAAAAAGGTAAGGTTTTTGATGATAAGATAATTTATCTATCTGCTGATGAAGAGGAAAATTATAAAATTGCATCTGCTTCAGCTGATAAAGATAAAAATAAAAATTTAACTTCAGAATTTGTAGAATGTAGATATCAAGGAAAAGTTTCTTTTTATCATAGAGATGAAGTTGAATACATAGCTGTTACTCCAAAACAGATAGCTTCAGTTTCTGCATCGTTAATACCGTTTTTAGAACATGATGATGCTAATAGGGCATTAATGGGTTCTAATATGCAAAGACAAGCTGTACCAGTTTTGTATCCTGACGCTCCTTATGTAGGAACAGGTGTAGAATGGTTGGCAGCAAGGGATTCAGGTTATTTAATTTTAGCAAAACATAAAGGTATTGTTGAGAGTGTAGATGGTAAGCATATTGTAATAGCAAGAACTGATGAAAAAGATGAATACATAACAGATGAAAATGGCGAAAAAGTTTTCGATGAATATAGAGTTGTTAAATATACAAGATCAAACCAAGATAGCTGTATAAATCAAAGACCTATAGTTGTTCCGGGAGAGAAAGTAGAAGAAGGGTCTGTTTTAGCAGATGGCCCATCTACAGACATGGGTGAATTGGCTTTAGGCCAGAATATACTCGTGGCATTTGTTCCATGGGAAGGATATAATTTTGAGGATGCTATCGTTGTTTCTGAAGAGTTATTAGAAAAGGATAAATTTACTTCAATCCATATAGAAGTTTATGAAACAAAATCTATGGATACACAATTAGGACCTGAAGAAATAACGGCAGATATTCCAAATGTTAAAAAAGAGCTATTAAGAAACTTAGATGAAGATGGAATAGTTAGAGTAGGTTCTTATGTTTCGTCTGGAGATATACTTGTTGGTAAAGTAACTCCAAGAGGAGAGTCAGAAACGTCACCAGAAGAAAAATTGATAAAATCAGTATTTGGAGATAGAGGTAGAGATGTAAAAGACTCATCTTTAACCTTGCCACATGGTATTGAAGGAAGAGTTCTTGATGTACAAGTTTTTGATAGAAGGGACATACCTAATTTAGATATAGGGGTAAATAAATACGTAAAAGTTTATATAGCAACTAAAAAGCCACTTTTAGCTGGGGATAAATTGGCTGGAAGACATGGTAATAAAGGTGTTGTTTCTAACATATTACATAAAGAAGATATGCCTTTTCTGCCTGATGGAACTCCTGTACAAATGATGTTATCTCCTTTGGGTGTTCCTTCACGTATGAATATAGGACAAGTATTAGAATTGCATCTTGGATGGTTATCAAAATTAACTGGAAATGTATATGCTACACCTATTTTTGATGGGGCTTCTGAAGAAGAAATAATGAATGAATTACATAGAAAAAGGAAAGAACTGGGAATAGATTTAGGCGAAACAGATGATGATATCACTGGAAAAGTAGTATTAAGAGATGGTAGAAATGGGGAACCATTGGATTCTCCTGTTGATATAGGCTATATGTATATGCTCAGATTATCTCATATAGCTAAAGATAAATTACATGCAAGAGCTACCGGCCCTTACTCTTTAATTCATCAACAACCATTGGGTGGTAAAGCCCATTTTGGTGGACAAAGATTCGGAGAAATGGAAGTTTGGGCTTTAGAAGCATATGGTGCCGCACATACTTTAACAGAAATGTTAACGTATAAATCTGATGATATCAGAGGTAGAAATGAAGTCTATAAAGCAATATTAAAAGGTGAAAATCTACCGGAACCTGGGATTCCAGAAAGCTTTAAAGTTTTGGTTAAAGAATTACAAGGACTTATGTTAGATGTTAAATTATTTGATGAAGAGGGTAATGAACTAGACGTTGATAAACTTTAAAAAATTCAATAAGTTGCCATGGACTTTTCTATGGCAACTATTTATATAAATTATAATATATGAATAAAAACCCTCAAGGAGGGAAGAGAATGGCTAAAGTTTCTTCATTTCAGAGAAAAATTGCAAAGGTAAAAGTTGGATTAGCTTCTCACGATACAATAAAAAGTTGGTCAAATGGTGAAGTAAAGAAACCAGAAACGTTAAACCACAGAACAAGCAAACCAGAAAAAGATGGATTATTTTGCGAAAAGATATTTGGTCCTACAAAAGATTATGAATGTTCATGTGGAAAATACAAAGGTAAAAAATATGAAGGTACAGTATGTGAAAGATGTGGAGTAAAGGTAGAGTCAAAAGATGCAAGAAGAAGAAAGATGGGACACATAGAATTGGCAACTCCAGTATCACATATATGGTATTTAAAATCATCACCTTCAGTATTATCAATAATATTGGGAAATACAGTAAAAGATTTAGAAAACATAATATACTATGGTTCAAAGAGAATTATAGAAAGAGCATACTTAACGTTAGTAAATGAAAATCAAGAAAAAGACCTGGATTATTATCCAGGAGAGATATTATATCAAAGAGAATATGAAATATATTCTCAATACATAGACATAGCAGTAGCTCCCGCTATAAAAATAGCGAGAGTAAAAGGTATGCCAACATCAAAAATAGCAGGTACAGTAGAAATCAAAACTGAAATGACTCACACAGATAGAGAACTAACCTGGGTTATAGTAAAGGGAGAAGATGGGACAGAAATTAAGTACCCTATTTTTGAAGGTGCATCTCTAATGGTAGAAGATGGACAAGAAATAGAAGAGGGAACGCCACTTGCAGATAGATTTCTATTTGAAGAAGATTTTCTAACACACGATGAATACACAATATTTTCAGAATACTATCCTGGAGACATTGAAATAGAGAGAGACATAGAAAGAGATACACCAATAGTTGTAATAACGGATATAGACAGGAGATTCTCAAAAAGAATAGGTAAAAAAATAGGTGACATCCTATTAGAAGATGAAGCAAGGGCATATGACGAGATAATGAGAATCTTAAACACAAAGATAAAAAACCAAAGAGAAGATATAGTTGGAAAAACAATAGTAGACGATATAAAAATAAAAGACAAAATAGTAGAAAAAGGAACTGAAATCACCCAAGACTTGTTGGAAGAATTTCTCGACTTTGGAATAAAAGATGTATATGCAAAAGATGAAAACAATGTAGAAAAAATATACCAGATAAATAGATATGACACATTCAAAGCATATTATGGAGCAGAAGCTATACAAGATTTGTTGAAAAAAATAGACCTTGAAGTTTTAAAAGCAAAACTCGAAGCAGAAATAGAGAAATTAGACAAAAGAAGTCAAAAAGCTTTAAAACTATTAAAAAGACTTAAACTAATAAAAGACTTTATAAACTCAGGCAACAGACCAGAATGGATGATAATTGACTTACTACCGGTAGTTCCACCAGATCTAAGACCTTTAATACAAATAGATGGTGGAAGATTTGCTGCTACCGACTTAAACGATTTGTACAGAAAGGTCATAAACAGAAACAACAGACTAAAAAAATTAATAGAGATGGAAGCTCCAGAGATCATAGTAAGAAATGAAAAAAGAATTCTACAACAGGCAGTAGATAGTCTAATTTACAACGGTAGAGTAGGAAAGGCCATGACAGATAGATCCAAAAGGCCACTCAGATCACTTACAGACTTGTTAAAAGGTAAAAAGGGTAGATTCAGAAGAAATCTTCTTGGAAAACGTGTAGATTACTCAGGAAGAGCTGTTATAGCAGTCGGCCCAGATTTAAAGATACACGAATGTGGATTACCTAAAAAAATGGCTCTTGAACTATTCAAACCATTTGTACTTGCAGAACTACTTAAAGATTCAAACGTTGCAAGTAAAAACGCGAGAAAATTGAAAAAAACAATAATCGAAAAAGAAATGCCACAAGCATGGGAAATACTTGAAGAAGTAATAAAAGGCCACCCGGTAATGCTCAACAGGGCACCCACACTTCATAGGATATCAATACAGGCATTTATTCCAAGGCTTATAGAAGGAAACGCGATAAGATTACATCCATTGGTATGTCCACCATTTAACGCAGACTTTGATGGAGACCAAATGGCAGTACATGTACCATTATCCACAGTATCACAAGCAGAAGCAAAATTCTTGATGTTATCCAGATACAACATCATATCGCCAGCAAATGGGAAACCAATTTCCATGCCAGGTAAAGATATGATAGCAGGATCATTCTATTTAACAATGCATGAAGATAAAGTATTCAACAAAGCAAAATTACCAAAAAAACTCAGTGACATTGGCAAAAAAGGTTATGTAAAAAGATTATATTCAAACGCATCCGAAGCAATATATGAACATGAATACTCAAAAGTAGTTGATTCTGGAGTATATTACAACGACGGTAAATTTGAATGGAAAAAACCGAGAGTAACATTGCACGATGTAATAAGTTTCAAATCAGATGAAGGAAAAGTAATAAAAACAACAACAGGTAAGATAATATTCAATTCATTTGTTCCTGAAGAAATGAAAGACTATGAAACAAAGATGGATAAAAAGGGATTGAAAAACTTAATATTCAAAACATTTAAAAAGTTTGGTATAGATAGAACAGCAGATCTATTAGACGATATAAAATCATATGGATTCCATTATTCAACAATATCTGGATTAACAATATCCATAAGAGATGTATTGGTATCACCAGAAAGACAAAAGATCATAGACAGTTCACAAGAAGAAGTATTCAACATAGAACAACTTTTTGAAGAAGGATACTTAACAGATAATGAAAGATATAAGGAAGTAGTAAAAGTATGGGAACAAACAACTTCTAATGTTACAGATGCAACCGCAAAAGAGTACAGAAAACATACATACAACCCAATATGGATGATGGTTGATTCTGGTGCAAGGGGTAACATTGACCAGCTAAAACAACTTGCAGGTATGAGAGGACTCATGGCCGATCCATCTGGTAAAATCATAGAAGTTCCTATAAAATCCAACTTCAAAAATGGATTATCTGAACTTGAATTTTTTACATCCACACACGGTTCAAGAAAAGGATCAGCAGATACAGCCCTAAGAACGGCTACAGCTGGTTATTTAACAAGAAGACTTGTAGATGTTGCACAATCAATGACCATAAACGAAACAGATTGTGGAACACACAGGGGAATTGTTGCCGAAGAATTATGGGCTGATGATTCGAGAATAGAAAAACTATCTGATTTCTTATTTGGTAGAGTTCTTTCAGATAATGCTTTAGATCCTGAAACAGATGAAATCATAGAAAATCCTGAAAATGGGAAATCATATGTTAGAGACACAATGTTGGACGAAGACGACGCTATTTTTCTATCAAATTATAAAAAAGAAATAAAAGTATCAGAAGAAAAAGAACTAAACCTTAAAAATCTAAGTCAAAATCTTTATTACGAGTCTCTTGAAGAAAAAGAAGTAGATGGAGAAGTAATAATAGAAAAAGGTGAACAACTAACCAAAGAAACGGCAAATGAGTTAATGATGCATGGAATTAAAACATTAAAAGTAAAAGAATACAAAGCAGTAGACTTTGTTTACGTTGGAGAAAATATAAAGGTAAAAGACGAAAACGATAACGAAATAGCAATACTCAAATACCAAGAAAAGATAGATATAAAAACTGCAAAAATACTAGAAAAATACAAAGTACAAAAAGTTGAGGTAAGACCTCTTGTTTACATAAGATCACCTTTAACTTGTGAATCAGAAACAGGAATCTGTGCAAAATGTTACGGTATGGATTTAAGTAACCATGAAATAGTAAGTATAGGTGAATCTGTTGGAGTAATAGCAGCTCAATCAATTGGAGAACCAGGAACACAACTTACAATGAGAACATTCCATACAGGTGGAATAGCAACCACATCAGATATTACACAAGGGCTTCCAAGGGCTGAAGAATTGTTTGAAGCAAGGAAGAAACTAAAAGGTCCTGAGGGAATATTTGCAAATATAAAAGGTGTGGTAAGAGACGTAACAAGGGAAGACACAGATAAGAGAAGTAAAAAACTAAGATTTATTGTTGAAGGAATAAATGGAGAACTCGAAACTTACGAAGCAGATTACAGGACAAAACCAGTAGTTGCAATAGGAGATAGAGTACTTCCAGGAGAAAGGTTGACATCTGGAAACATAAAACCAAGAAGAGTATTGGGAGAACTTGGAGTAGAAGCAGTATCAACATACTTACTAAAAGAGATCAAAAAGATTTATGCAGAACAGGGTGTTGATATCCACGACAAACATTTTGAAATAATAATAAGACAAATGTTGAACAAAGTAGAGATAACAGATGGTGGAGATACAGACTACATGCCAGGAGACCTAATCTCTTATCATAAAGCAAGAAAGACAAATGAAGCAGTATTAGAAGAAAATTCATACATAAGTGAAAATAGAAAAGAAATAATTGGTAAAAAACTTTCACGAAGGGTAATAATACCAACAGAAAATGAAGATGAAGAAGACATAATCTATTCAGTAGGTGAAGAGATAACAAAAGATATATTAGAACAAATAATAGACGCCAAAATAAAAGAAGTAGAAGTTTACGAAGAATACGAAGAAATAATAAATGAAGACGAAGAAATAGAAATAGTGGGAACTAAAAAGACCTATTTGGTAAATCCAAAAAATACAGTGAAATACGATAGAAAGCTTTTGAGAATAACAAAAGCATCACTTGAAAGAGAAGGATGGTTGTCAGCAGCTTCATTCCAACAAACAGTTCAAATATTGACAGAAGCAGCTATAGAAGGGAAAGAAGATTCCTTAAAAGGGCTAAAAGAAAACGTAATCGTTGGACAACCGATTCCTGCTGGTACTGGTTTGAAAGTTTATTCTGATTTAGGATATGAAAATGTACCAAAAAAAGACATAAAAGAACAACAAAAAGATGTAGGATAAAATAAAGAAAGGGGCAGCGAATTTTAGCTGCCCCTTTTTGTTATGATATAATATTTTTAGTTGCAAAAAACAAGGAGGTTATTATATGAATGAACATATTAAAACAAAAACTATGGAATGGAATGGGGATGAATTAATTTTAATTGATCAAAGATACTTACCTTTAGAAGAAACGTATGTAACTTGCAAAAATCATATAGAAGTTGCTGATTCTATAAGAGATATGGTCGTTAGAGGAGCTCCTGCGATAGGTGCTACTGCTGGATTTGGTATGGCTATTGCATCTTCAGAATTTGAGAGTTTGGACAAAAAAACATATGTTGAAAAAATGAAAAAAGCTGAAGAACTTTTGGCTTCAACTAGACCAACTGCAGTTAATCTTTTTTGGGCTTTAAAAAGGATGAGTAAAATAATAGATGAAAATATAGAAAAAACTAATTTAAATGAATTAACAAGGTTATTAAAAAAAGAAGCGCTTGAGATTGCATATGATGATATCAAAATCAACAGAAAAATGGGTCAAAATGGAGCTAAACTATTGAAAAATGGAGACACAGTTTTAACCCATTGTAATGCAGGGGCCTTGGCAACAGTTGATTATGGTACAGCATTAGGGGTAATAAGGGCAGCAATAGAAGATGGTAAAAAGATATCTGTTTATGCTGACGAAACAAGACCTTATTTACAAGGAGCTAGATTAACTGTTTGGGAATTGGTTCAGGATGGAATAGAGACTACTTTAATATCAGATAATATGGCTGGTTGGGTTATGAAACAAGGCAAAATAAATGCTGTGATAGTTGGAGCTGATAGAATAGCTGCTAATGGAGATGTTGCCAATAAAATAGGAACTTATTCAGTTGCTATTTTAGCAAAAAAACATGGTATCCCCTTCTATGTTGCTGCCCCATTATCTACAATTGATTTGGAAACACCTACAGGAGAAGAAATACCTATTGAAGAAAGAAATAGAAATGAAGTTAGATACTGTCATAAATCTCAATTAGTGGATGATTCAATTAACGTATACAATCCAGCTTTTGATGTTACTCCAAATGATTTGGTAACAGCTATAATAACTGAAAAAGGCGTTGTTAAGGATAATTATAAAACCGAACTTCCAAAATTATTTGAATAAAAAAATTCTTCCTTCGGGAGGAACTTTTTTTATTCCTTGTAATGACGGTTCATTTATTTATAATACATTTTATTATATAATAATAGAAATTAAAAAAATATTATAATATAATATACAGATATGTGTTTTTTAAAAAAAGGGGGGTGTAAAAATGGGAAAAGTGATAGAAATTAAAAATCTAAAAAAATATTATAAAAATGTCAAGGCAGTTGATGATGTAAGCATTGAAGTTGAAAAGGGGGATATAGTAGCCATTTTGGGTCCAAATGGTGCAGGGAAAACCACTACCGTTGAAACTTTAGAAGGACTTAGAGAAGCTACTTCTGGGGATATATATTATTTTGGCAAAAAAGTAAAAAAAATAGATCACGAAATAAAAGAACAAATAGGGGTTCAACTTCAAAATAATTCATTCTTTGAAAATTTAACCGTTAAAGAAATAATAAAAGCTTTTGCTGGATTGTATAAAAAATCTGTACCAGTTTCATCACTTTTAGAAAGATTTAAATTAGAAGAAAAAAAGAATTCCAAAATTAAAAATCTATCTGGTGGGCAATTGCAAAGAGTTGCTTTAGCGGTATCAGTTGTAAATGATCCTGAAATAGTTTTTTTAGATGAACCCACAACAGGCTTAGATCCCCAAGCCAGAAGAAACTTATGGGAAGAGATAGAAAAATTAAAAAATGAAGGGAAAACAATAATTCTTACAACGCATTATATGGAAGAAGCAGAAAAGTTGGCTGATAAAATATACATCTTTGATATGGGAAAGATTATTGCCGAAGGAACACTTAATTCTTTAATTGATTCATTGGAAATGTCTTCAGTAATACAGTTTGAAACTGAAGAAAATAATAATCTAAAAAAATATTATCCAAAAATAAAAATTATTGATAACAAATATGAAATAGAGACAAATAATGTTGAAAAAGATTTGATAAAAATAATGGAAATATCAAAAGAAAAAGGCCTCAGAATAAATAATATTTTTATTAGAAAACCCAACCTTGAAGATGTTTTTCTGCATTTGACTGGCAGAAGCTTAAGGGAATGATGTCATATGAATAAAATAATTAATTTAACGAAGACTTTAACCAAAAATCTATTTAGGCAACCAGATATTGTTTTTTTCACTTTAATTTTTCCGTCCTTATTACTTATGTTTTTTATATATGTATTTGGAGGGCTTTATGAAGCCGAAAGTAATATACAGGTAACTGTTGGAGTAGTTTATCGAGAAGAATTGAATGGATTTACAGAACAAATTTTTGATAATGTTTTTTCGGAATTTAAAAAAAATATGAGCAGTTCAAAAATTGAAATTTTAGATTCAGGTGAAAATATTGAACAGATTATTAAAGATGGAGATTATGACATAATAATCGAATTTCCAGCCAATATAAATAATTTGAATTTAAAGATGATGACAGGGTTAAGTGAAGTAGATAAAATAAAATTTTATCACTCACCAAATTCTCAATCTATTCTTTCAAGAGATATAATGAGTTCTGTTTTTGAACAAATTAATCTGATGATTAATGCTCAGGGAAAAGATATTGATTTGGTAACACAGTACAAAAACATAAGTACAGAGAATGATGATTTTGATTATAATCAATTTATATTCCCAGGTATTATAGTTATGTCGATATTTACAGTTTCAATTTTTAATTTACCTATTGCATATGTATCTGATATAGAAACAAAAATTATAAAAAGAATAAAATCAACACCAGTTAAAGGATATCAATATTTCCTTTCTTTATTGATTTCAAATTTATTCATATTACTTTTGTCTTTTATAATAATATATGTTGTAGGATACTATAATGGAATTGAAAATATATTCAATATAAATTTTATGATGCTAATAATTTACTATTTGATATGTGGAATTTCATTTGGGCTTTTAATAGCTTCATTTTTTAAAAAAATAGCATCCGTTTCTGTTTTTACAAATATTATTTATTTTTTAACAATATTTCTAAGCGGATTATATTTCCCTGTTAAAGATGTTCCATGGGCAATAAGATGGTTTGTATATTTTAATCCTGGAACTTATATGGTAGATGGTCTTAGAAATTTTCTCGATAATAATATGATAGATTTAAACCAGATTGTCATTCCACTTATATGGGCGATATTAGGAGTAACTATTTTTAGTGTAAGTTATAGGAGGCTAATAAAAGATGAATAAAAACATCCATTTATTAAAAACATTTATTAAAGAAACATTTAGCAATAAAGTAGATGTTTTTTTTACTATAGCTTTTCCACTACTTTTTTTGCTTATTTTTGGAATGGTGTTTGGAAATACTTCTGCTTCATCTGAAAACATAGTAAATATTGGACTTTATAATATTGAAATTGATAATTTAAAAGCTTATTTTGAAAATTCGGAATTTGTTGAAAGTAACAACTTAGAAGATTTAAAAACTCAACTAAAATCACAAAAAATCGATGCCATAATAACAAAGCCAGATAATTACGAAATTTTTATTAGAGAAGGTAGCATAGATCCTCAAGAAACTAGTTTTATAAAAAATACTATAAGCAATGGTTTAAGTTATGCTAAATTAAACAGAAAAGAGATCTTTTTAGAGCAAGAATTTATTTCAGTAAGTCTTGGAGATACAGATTCTGGTCAGACGGAATATTTATTAACAGGAATTTTATCAATATCTCTCCTTTCTGGCGGGATGTTTTCTGTAATTGGAATCTTTGGGAGATACAAAAAAAATGGAATTATAAAAAAGTTCATGTCAGCTCCTGTTAGCCCGTCTTCTTTTGTAGTGAATGCAAGTATAAGCAAGTTGATATTAAATATTTTTTCAGTCATTATATTAATTATTTTTGCAAAATTAATGTACAATTTAAATTATCAATTTAATTGGGCTGAATTTTCTTTGGTCATATTGACATCTTCTCTCGGAATGATGGGATTTGGTGTCATTTTGTTAATCATTTTTAAAAGAATAGAGACAGCATCTACTGCAGCATCATTATTATTTGTCATTATGACTTTTTTCTCTGGGATATATTTCCCTTTAACTTTAATTCCAGAACAAATTAGATGGATATCCTATTTTATGCCTGTTACTTATGTTGTGAATTTGGTGAGGCATTCTGCAAACGTTGAAAATATTGGTAACATAGAATTTTTATTGACAAACTTAGTTCTTTTAACAATAGGGGTTGTATTTTTAATAGTAGCTTCTAATAAATATGTTAAACAAGAGATATAAAGGTAGTTCTTTATATCTCTTTTATAATTTTTTTTGGTTTTTTATAATAGAAATTGTTTTTAATTATTCCAGAGTTGTCAAATAGATAGTTATTATAAGCATATCCATTAAAATAAATATTTTCATATCTATTAAAATATTTTTTTATGATCGATTTAGATAATTTTTCGTTATTTATTATTGAAAGTGGATATTTTATTGATTCGAATTCATATTCTATAATTAAATATTCATTAGTATTAACTTCTTTATGCTCTTGGCTTCTTTCACCAAAAACACTGTTTTTAAGGTCTTCTATTTCTGGAAGCTGTCCTTTTTTATACGCAGTCATTTTTCTGAGAAGATTTCTTCGATTGTTGTTTAGTTTATCTAGAGCTCCAGATTTTATGATATTTTCTATTAGGGTTCTACTAAAATTATTTCCATATACAAAGTGAAAAAAATCATCTATTGAATGAAAACTTTCTTTGTCAAATATGGATATTTGTTTTTGAGATACTCCGTTTATAAAAGTCATTGGGATGATAATATATTTTTCTTGAAAATCACCTTTAGGTTTTTGTATGTCGGGGTTTAAAATTGTAATTCCCAAATAATTACATTCATTTATAACATCTATATCAATACCTTTGTGTAAGATATAGTTGAAGAAAAACTTTGAAGGATTGTTAAATTTTTCCTCTAAAAGCCATTTTAAAATATAAGAATAGGCAACTGAATGAGACTTATTAAAAGAATACTGAGAAAAATTTTCTATTTTTTCAAATAAATCTAAAGCACTTTTTTTACCTATTTGTTTTGAGGCATTAAATATGAATTTTTCCTTTAGTTTTGATATTTCTTCAGTTTTTTTCTTTGATAGAGCTCTTCTAAGAATATCTGATTCTTCAAAGTTGAGATTTCCTAATTTTTTTGCCAAAAACATTATTTGTTCTTGATACACGATTACACCTTTTGTCTCCGGAAGGATTTTTTTTAAGAAATCTTCAGAGTGGGAAGTCACATAGTCTTCAACCATTCCACTCTCTAAAGGCCCAGGTCTATTAAGAGCTATAGAAATGGAAATTTCATCAAAATTTTTTGGTTTTATCTTTTTTACAATATTTTTTCCCGAATAAGAATCCAATTGAAAAATTCCTTTCGTAAGTCCATATGAAAACTTTTTTAACAATTTTGGTTCAATATGTTTTTCATAGTTTTCTTTATAATCCAATTTTTTTAAAAAAGTAAGGGTATCTAAAGATAAAATATCAAATTTTTCAACCCCTATCTCTTTCAAGTCTTCCATTGTCCATTCAATTATTGGTATTTCTTTAATTTCCAAAGGTATATAATCTATTAAAGAATTTTTTGATATTATAACACCAGCGGCATGAGTACTTTCTGCTTGTTCCATGCCTTCAAAAAAATAAGCTACTCTGAAAAAAACATTGTCCTCTTTAGAGGCATTTTTAATTTTTTTAAAGTTTTCTTGATTTCTTATTGGCATTGATATTTTTATATTTGGTTTGTAACCCAACAATTCTTGAGCTTTTTTAATAGAAGATTTGTATTTCATCGTGGAGAGGGTTCTTATAAAAGCTACATTATATCTGCCATAAAAGCCTTGTAATTTTTCAATTAATTCATTTCTTCTTTCTGATTCTATATCCAAGTCTATATCAGGCAGCTGTTTTCTATTGATGTTTAAAAACCTTTCAAAATAAAGGTTAAAATCCAAAGGGTTAATTTTATTTATTCCCAATTTAAAAACTACTAAAGAACCCACGGAGGATCCTCTTCCTGGGCCTATAATTATTTGATTTTCTTTGGCTATATCAACAATTTTTTTAACATTTAAAATATAGTTGGGAACTTGCATTTGTTTTATAACTTTTAATTCATGATCAAGTCTTCTTTTTTCATCTAATGATATTTTATTTTTTTTAATTTCATTTTCTAATTCTTCATCTCCACCTAAATTAGGAAAAGAAATTTTAAATTTGTTTAAATCAATATTGCTAATTATATTTTCAAAGTACTTCATTTTTTTTGTTAATTCTTTTGAATCAGCTAATACATACCCTTCTTTTTTAATTAATTCCTTCAAAATTCTATGCGGATAGATGATATTTCCTGTGTTCATTCTTATTTTTTTAAGGTCTAAAATTTCGTTTTTATTGTAAGCTTTAATTGCTTTCATCATTGAAACATTATCTGTTATAAGATATGAAGTTTTTCCAGAATTAAGTAGAATGATAGGATCTATATCGTTTATTTTACATAGCAAAATGAACCTTATCCAAGATTTTGGATGAGGTTCATTTAATATTATTTTTTGAAAATTATTTTTTTTTGCATAAGAAATAGCATCTTTTAATTGTAAATAAGATTTCCCTATAGTTCTAGAGGTAATAATAGGTCCAAGTATTTTCATAAACAAAACCTCATTTATATAAGTTGTTAATTACTCTCTTAAAATCATCTTTCAATGGGGCTATTAAAGTCATTCTTTCATTTGTTATAGGATGGAAAAAACTTATTTTTGCTGCATGAAGCATTTGCCTGTATGCTTCTTTTTCACCAACAGTTTTAGAATTATAAACGAAATCTCCTATTATTGGGCTTTTAATATACTTCATATGAACTCTTATCTGATGAGTTCTTCCCGTTAATATTTTTAACCATAATAAATTGTAGTTTTCTTTGAAAGATTTAAGCACTTTATATTTAGTTACAGATTCTTTTGCTCCGCCTATAATAGCCATTTTATGCCTTTGATTTGGATTTCTACCAATAGGCTTGTTGATAATTCCCTTCGAGTTTTTTATTTTTCCCTTGGTAATTGCAAGATAATATTTATCGGTAACTCTATCTTTAAATTGTTTTGAAAGAATTTCTCTTACTTTTGGGTTTTTTGCAATTAAAAGGATGCCAGATGTATCTTTGTCTAATCTATGAACTATACCAGGCCTTTTTTCATCATCAAAATCATCTGTAAAATCGTAGTTATATTTTAAGCTATTTACTATAGTCCCTTTCCAAACATTTCCAGCTGGGTGTACTATTATGCCTGGATCTTTGTTTATAGCAAGAATTGAATCATCTTCATATATAACGTCCAAATTGATATTTTCTGGTAATATTTCCTTTTCTGTTGTATCATTTTTTTCATATTCAAAACTAACAACATCATTTTTTTTTAACTTATAGTTTTGTTTCTTTATTTGGTTATTAACAAGAATTTTTCCTAATTTTATTGCTTCTTGTATTGAGGCCCTGGAATAACTACTTGGGCTTATTTCTGTACAAAACTTATCTAATCTTTGATTCAAAAAATCATTTGAAACGATAAATTCTTCTTTCATATTTATTGCTCCTTAAAAAATAAATAGCCAATAAAATTCCGCCTACTGTAACGAAAGAATCAGCAACATTAAATATAGAAAAATATGGTATATAAAATATATCAACCACATAACCAATCCTGAGTCTATCAAATATATTACCCATAGCCCCAGATATTATAAAAATCATACCAACATCTAAATACATAGATCTTATCTTTTTAGTATAAAATTCTCTTACAAAAAACAAAACACTTACTATTATAGAAGAAATAATACCAAGTAAAAAAGAATTATCCTGGAACAAACCAAATGCCATTCCAGTGTTTTCTGTATATGTCAATTTAAAAAACCATATATCTATAGAATTATTAACTAAATATTTTTCCCCAAGTATTTTTGTTATTTGATCTAACAAAATAATAAGTGGAATTAAAAAACTCATATTAACCTTCTTTTTGATAGAAGAATGGAGCAACGGTTTTCAAGCCAATTTCTCTATAATTAAAAATTCTCTCAGTTGATCCAACAAAAAGAATTCCCCCAGGTTTTAAAGCTTCAGAAAATTTTCTGTATAGAGTTTCTTTTGCCGGGTTATCAAAATAAATAACAACATTTCTACAAATTATTAAATCATAATCTTTATCAAACCTATCTGTCAATAGG
This sequence comes from Geotoga petraea, assembly GCF_900102615.1. Lineage (NCBI taxonomy): Bacteria > Thermotogati > Thermotogota > Thermotogae > Petrotogales > Petrotogaceae > Geotoga > Geotoga petraea. The sequence continues at coordinate 222,690 of NZ_FMYV01000001.1, forward strand.
TTAATTTGTTTAAACATAACGTTTGATTTCACTAATTGTTTGACTTTAAACTTACCCTCCGCAGTTTTTTCAAAATATTTATTTCTGAAATTAGGAGAAAGATTTATCATTGATCTTTCTTCATAAATTCCATTTTGAGCTTTTTTTAACACAAATTTATCTAAATCAGCTGCTATAATATCAGCTTTATTAGACTTGTTCATTTCTTCAAGAACCATTGACAATGTATAAGGTTCTTCACCAGTAGAACAACCAGCTGACCATAATTTTAATCTATTCGATCTTGTAAACAAATCAGGTAAAATATTTTTTTGAAGATACTCCCACTTTTCTGGATTTCTAAAGAATTCTGTAACGTTTATAGTTAGTTTATCGAGAAATTCATCCCATAGTTGCTCATCATTCTTCAATTTATCGAAATAATCTGGATAAGTATTAAAAGCATGTTTTCTCATCAACATATCAATTCTTCTTCTTACTCTATGCTGTTTATAACCAGTTAAATCCATTTGAAATCTCTTTATTAAGTTCTTCAAAAACTCTTCATAGTCTTTATCATCATAAGGTGATGAATATATGATTCTATCTGACACCTGTGCACCTCCGAGTTAAATTTTTATTCTGAAAGATATTCCTGGGCCGTATGTAGAGTAAACTAAAAATAAATTCTCGTTAATTGGTATTCTAAAATAAAAAACATCGTCATATTTTTCAAAGTAAATAGATTCTACATATAATTCTTCTTTTTCATCATCATATTTTAATATATAGTCATCTGATCTTATATATATTTTATCAAATAAGGGATATAAATTTAAATAAAGATTTTTATAATTCATTAAAATTCTTTTATCATCACCAAGTTGTAAGCTAAACCAAAAATCATTAAATTTATAACCTATTGAATAATAGGAATCAATAAAATCATTTATTTTAAATGTAAAGGATGAGATAAGGTTGTTGTTTTCAAAATAAATCCCAGCATATAAGTTTTTCAAAGTAATATAAATATATTGATCTATTGTGATTGTAAAACTGGAAGAGTTGCTATATACAAACATTTCATCTTTTATGTATTTTGGCTTTTGATATGAAATATTAAAACCAGGTTGGTCAAATTCAAAATAGTTGATAACTTCATCAATTTCTGATGTATAAAAGTTTTTTTCATCCAAAATAAAATTGTATTTTATTGAAGTCTGGTAAACATCTTCTATAGAAAAGTCAAATAAGAATTTACTTTTTAAATTTTCTGTATAATCTTGTATTAAAAATTGTTCTGAAAAAGATATGGATATAGATATCAATAAAATTATAAACAATACAATTCTTTTAATAAAGATCAACTCCCATATATAAAATTAAAATGGGGCATACACCCCATTTTAATTTTATCAGATAAACTATATTTTTTAAAGTGACTCGGAAATTCTTTCAAATTCTGCATCATCAATGTCGTAATTTCCATAAACATCTTGGACATCATCGTTATCATCTAAAACATTTAATAGTTTTATTAACTTTTCTGCGTCATTCCCTGTAATTGTAACTGTATTTTTTGGTATGTAAGTTAACTCTTCGTCTGCCGAATATCCAGCTTCTTTTAAAGTATCTCTCACTTGAGCCATTAAATCTGGATCTGTGGTAATTTCTACTGGGTCACTGTTTTCATCAATGTCTTCTGCTCCAGCTTCGATAGCTTCCATCATGAATTCTTCAAAATCTTCAACTTCTTCTTTTGGAACTTTGATTAAAGCTTTTCTTTCAAAATTCCAAGATACAGCTCCATTTTCTGCTAAAGAACCACCATGTTTTGATAGAATATGCCTAATTTCTTGAGCAGATCTATTTTTATTGTCTGTTACAACAGAAATGATCAATGCAATACCTGCAGGGCCGTAACCTTCATAAAGAAGTTCATGTAGTTCTTCTCCTTCTAATTCTCCGGTACCTTTTTTTATTGCAGTCTCAATTTTATCTTTAGGCATGTTCGCATCTTTAGCTTTATCCATAGCAGCCCTTAACCTTGGGTTTGCATCAGGATCTCCACCAGCATCCCTCGCTGCTATAGTTAGTTCTCTGATAATTTTCGTAAAGACCTTAGATCTTTTGGCGTCTTGAGCACCTTTTCTGTGTTTAATGTTGGCCCACTTATTATGCCCGGACATTTATATCCCTCCTAAAAACCTTTTATTATAAGTAAAGTTATATCATCGTGTTGAGGTGTTTCTTTTACAAATTGGTCCACAGAGTCTATTATACTTTTAACTATTACATTGGTATTTTTTTTACTTATCTCTTTTATTACATTTTCAAGTCTTTTTTCTCCATACTCCTCTTTATATTCATTTCTTGCCTCTGTTACACCATCTGTGAAATTTGCTATTAAAAATTCTTTTTCGTACTCGATTGCTTCTATTTCATAACCAAAATCTTCTGAAACTCCTAATGGCAAACCAGTTGAATCAATATAATGCACTTTACCATCTTTTAAATATGGAGTTGTGTTATGGCCTGCGTTTATTACTTGTACTTTTTTAGTTTTTGAATTTATCAATACAAAAATAGCGGTTACAAACCTATCATCTGGAATATTTTTGTTTAAATATTTGTTTAAATAATTTACCATTTCCATTAAGCCTTTATTTTCTTCTGCTTTGCTTCTCACTATAGCTCTAAGAGAGCTCATTATTAAAGCCGCTGGAACGCCTTTACCGGAAACGTCAGCAACTAATCCTAAAATTTCGTGATTACTTATCTTTATTATATCATAATAATCTCCGCCCACTTCGTAAGCAGATCTATAAAAAGCAGATGTAGAAACATTGGCTATTTCTGGAATTTCATCTGGAAGTAAAGATGATTGGATTTCTCTTGCAAGTTTCATTTGTTCGTTTATCTTTTGTTGTTCAATTTTTTCATCTAAATAGTTAATTGTATCAAAGCCAAAAGCTATTTGTTCTGTAACTGATTCCATTATTTTTTTATCAGAGGCTAAATAAAAAGAGTTATCAGTTTTTCCGTACAAAAGAATAAAACCCCATGTTTTTATTTGTGACTTAATAGGCAAAAGTATAAATGATGTATCTTTAGAATTTATCTCATCAGTCTCTTTTAAAATAGTTTTTGGTTCTTCGTTTTTTTTAAATAAATTGATCAATGGGTTGATGTTTTCATAATCTAAATCAACCAAATCAAGAAACAAAGGCTTGAAGTCCAATGATTTGTCAAAGTTCACAAATTCTCCGACTACAATATTTTTAAAAATTATTGAGCTTTTTAATCTTTCTACAATTGTTTCTATCGATAATCGAGGGTCTTTATTGGCAAAAACAAGCTTAGATATCTCTAAAACGGTTGTAAGTTCTTCATAAATTCTTGATATTTCTTCGTATTGAGCTTCTAAGATCAAAGTATTTTCTTCCATTTGAATTTTGTAGTTGTTCAATTCTTTTAAATACTTATCAATTAAATATTCACTTCTCTTTTTTACTATTTTTTCATCAGAAACTTTATCTTTGTATATATTAAGTGTTTCATTTAATTTATTATATATTTTATCATAGAAATTATCCATCGTTATCTCCAAGAAGTTCTGACACGGTGTCTACTAAAAATTTTGGACTAAAAGGTTTAGTTATAACTTTTTTGGCCCCAAGGTTGAGAGCCATTTCTTCATCTGATTCTCCACCTTTTGCAGTCAAAACAACTACTGGTATTTTACAATTGATTTTTTTAAGTTCTTTTAAAACAGTAAAACCATCCATAACAGGCATCATGATATCCAAAAAAATCATATCAGGATTTTCAGACTCAATTTTATCTAACCCTTCTTTCCCGTTAACAGCTTCCATTACTTCATAACCAGCTGATTTTAAATTAAAAGTTATTATTCTTCTTAAAACATTAGAATCATCGACAACTAAAATTCTTTTCATGAATATTACCTCCAGTAAGTCTTATCACAAATTGGAAAACATAAAAATTCTTTATAATCTTGTATATTAAATATCTTTAAAATGTTATAAATCATATTGTAATCTTGATAATATTTTAACATAAAAACATTATTTTTATTTTTATGTATTCTTAGTTCTTCAAAAATAGCTTCCTTCTTGTATTCTGACTTCCCTTTTTGAATAACTTTTATATTTTCAAAATCATAGAAAAGATTTTCAGATAGATATACTTTAAAGTCAAAACCTTTAAGTGCTTTTGAAAGCCTGAACTTATCGTCTACTTCCTTATAAAAATTTAGATTTAAACCCCTTGGTGTATAAACATCAAAAGATGAAAAATCAAATGATTTTTTAGTCTCAACAGTTAGGAAAAAATTTCTATTTATATATCCGAATGGAATGGGATTTGAAAAAGAAAATAAAGGCTTGGGGTTGAATCCTTTAGAAAATTCAAAAGGGCATTTTGCTCGTCTCAATGATTCTTCAATTATTCTTATAGTATCCAGATGACCATTGTAAATCAATTTCCCTGATTTTTTAAAGCTTAAAAGATATTTCATTTATACCTCCATATAAAATGTTTTGATATAAATATATTAACTTAAATATGTATTTTTGATTTAAATAATATATTATTTTTATTTAACAATTAAAATTTTTTATAGTAATATATGATATAATTTTTTTGATTATGTTTACTTAGTTTCAGGAGGAAATCAGATGAAAAGTTTTTTATTTGGATTTATAATAACAATTTCAATATTAATGATTGTATTTTTTTATTCTAAAGATTTTTATGAAGATACTTCTTCAATATTTTTGGTTAACTCAAATTATAATACATATCTTTTTGATGATGGAGATATGATACTCCCCACAAAATATAAGTATGAATATTTAGAAGATATACCAAACGATCTCTTGTATTTGTTATTATGGAGCGAAGATAGAGATTTTTATAAACACAACGGTATAAACCCAAAGACTATGATGAGGGCTATGTTGATCAACCTAAAAAATTTTAATATTTCTCAAGGAGGGTCAACCTTAACTCAACAATTGGCAAAAACACTATATCTAACTTATGAGAGAACGGCAAAGAGAAAAGTTCTTGATATAATGCTTTCATTTTTTATAGAGAGAAGCTATACGAAAGATGAGATTTTAGAAGCTTACGTAAATAGTGTTTATTTGGGGAACGATATTTCTGGGTTTGCAGCAGCATCCAGAAGATATTTTGAAAAAGATGTTGATGAATTAAATATATATGAAAAAGCACTCTTGGTTGGCATTATAAATAGGCCCGTCTATGCAAACCCATATAAATACCCAGAAGAAGCAAGAAAAGAAGCCAAGATATTACTTGAATCATTAGATGAGAATAATCCTATATTTAAGCCAGAGTCAAATTTTGAATCACAGGTTAATGCCATAGATATATATCCTCTTAACTACAATGAAGAATATTTAGATTTAATATATTCCATAAAAGAAAAAGAAGAAGAATTGAATTTAAAAGGCGGAGGTTATACTATAAAAACCACTTTCAATAGAGATCTTTTTAATTCTATTACTCCTAATTCAAGTCAAACAGCTATAGTAATTAACAATAAATCTGGAGAGATAAAAAGCTTTTGGGGAGGAGAATATTCAGTATACCAGTCGAAAAAACAAGTTGGGTCTAGTATAAAACCTTTTTATTATGTTCTTGCGTTAGATAAAGGCTTTAACTTAAATACTATACTACCTGATAAAGAGATGTCTTTTGGTGGTTGGAAACCTGAAAACTTTGATAAGCAGTTCCGTGGAGAAGTTGAACTAAGTCAAGCTTTAATACATTCTATAAATATTCCTTCTATATATTTAGCTTCTCATATAGAAAATTCTCCAACAAAATCAGTTGAAAGAATCAAAAACTTTTTGAAAGAGGATCTGGAAATCGAGGCAAATTATCCAGATGATTTAACAATAGCTTTAGGTACTTTAGAAACTAACCCCTTCAATATGGTTAGAGCAATAAACATTTTTCCGAATTATGGTATAATTCCTGAAATATATGCTATTGAAGAGATATATGATAGAAAAGGCAATTTAATATATAAAAATTATCCTTCTATTCAAAAAAGGATAGATGAAATATCTGTTGAAACATACTCGGCAATGAATCAACTTTTGAGAAGGGTGGTAACAGAAGGATCCGCACAACGAGCCAATGCTGAGGGAATTGACTTGCACGGTAAAACGGGTTCTCCAGAATTATCTACATGGTTTGTTGGTTATACGGGAAATAAAAGTATTTCTGTAAGAATTGATGGGAAAGATTTATTATCTTCAAGTTCTTCCGTTCCATTTGCAAAGCAAATAGCAGAGAATTTTATATATACTGGATACAATTCAGAAGTTCCAACTTACATTAATACGTCAAACTTTGAACAAAAAGCTGATTTCTTCAACGAACCTGTTATCTTTTTAAGTAAAGGATACGATTTTGAAGAATATCTCGAAAAGAAAAAATTTCAAGAAGATCCAGAAGTTTTAAAAGAGAAAATAGAAAATATTATTGATGAATTAGAATATATTTATCCTGATATTTCAAAAAAATTAAAGGATTGGATGAATTTAAATTTGGTAGATTTTATAAAATCACCGTATTCTTTTATACAAAACGGTTATGATCTTGAAACTTATTTAGAAAATATTGAGATCAATCCAGAAATAGTTCACAAATTAAAACAACTCTCAAATGAATTAAGCTATGTATATCCATATGAATCTCAACTAATAAATAAATTTTTAAAAGAGAAGGGATATTGATGAAAGAAGTTAAAAAAAATGAAATTCTTATAAAAAAAGATGAGATTCCTAAAAAGTTTTATTATATAGTAGATGGAGAAGTTGAAAACAACAAGAAAATATATAGAAAGGGTAATTTTATCGCTCTAATTCATTGCTTAATTCAAACAAAAGTTTCAGATAATTATAAAATCCGAAAAAACGCCAAATTGATGGAATTTTCAGACATAAATGATATTGATAAGGATTATATTGATGATTTTCTTAAATATGTTTCTAAGTATACAAACAACATAATCTTTAAAAATTCAATAGGTGAAAAAATTTCAATTAACGAGTTGGTAAAAAATAAGGAATCCTTCATAAAAGGTGATACTGGAGATTTAGATTTTTCAAATGATGAAGAGTTGAACGAACTTTTAAATACTTTTGATTATTTCGTTAACGATAAACAACTGCAAATTACTTTACCTGAATCATTTGAAGAGTATAAAAAAGAATTAAAAGATGCCATTATAGAATTAAACATATCAAAATTTATAAATTATTCTAAAATGGGGCTTTATAACTACGAAGAAAATTGGGATGACTTTTTAGATGAATTGATCGATATAGCAATAACGATAAATGATAGAGCTCTTGTTTTATATTTGCTATATATTGCAGGGATGAAAATGAGAGATTATAAAAAAATAAATGATTTGATAAAAAAAAATTGGGAATTTTTAAGATTTAACAACAACAACATTTGGATAGATTATGCAATGAGATTTGTAAATAATCAACTCCTTTTTGAAGAGGTGTTGAAAAAGTGACATATCCATACTTAAAAAATTTTGCAACTAAAAGCAACAGCATTTACTATATTAAAAGTGGTATAGTAGCAGCCTTATTATATTCTAAGAAAAAACCTTTTTTATGCCATATATATACAACTGGGGACTTTGTTGGGATTGACAAATATCAAGATGATGTAGGTATTATAGATTACTACATGCTAACTGAATGTGATTATGAGATAGTTTCTGATGATCAATTAAATAGCGAAAAATACAAAGAATCATTCCGAGAATTTATGAAAACTTTTTTACAAGAAATTACCGCATATAGGACAGAGGATTACGATAAAATTTTGGAATATAATTTAGAAAAGATATCAAGATTTTCTAACGAAATTGAAGGGATACCTTTGTCTTTTGTAAAAGAAATGGGCATTAAAAATGATTTAGATAAATTATTAGAAAAAGATAAAGTAGTTCTTGAAAATCAGGTATATAAAATAATAAAATAAAAAAGTAACATACAATTAATCAAAAAAATCAGTAAGAATGATAAAATACTGAAATGGATTAAGGTCTTAAAGCTTTGATTTTTTCAAGGTACCTATAATCCGGGCTTTTTATTTCAAAACAGGAGGTGACAGTATGTACGCTATTATTGATTTTGGTGGAAGACAATACAAAGTAGAAGAAGGCCAATCATTATTAACTGAAAAAATCAATGGAGTAGAACCAGGAACAGACTACGAATTTGATAGAGTAATTTTAGTTAAAAATGATTCTGAAGCAAAAGTTGGGAAGCCTTACGTTGAAGGGGCAAAAGTAGTTGCTGAAGTTGTGGAACATGGAAAAGATAGAAAACTTAAGATAATTAAGTTTAAAGGAAGAAAACAATATAGAAAAGTTAAAGGCCACAGACAGCAATATACTGAAGTAAAAATAAAAAAAATAGACATGTAAGATGGTTAAAGTTTCTTTCTATAACAAAAAAGTTATTTTAAAAGGTCATGCCATGCATGGCGATTATGGTCAAGACATAGTTTGTTCAGCTATAAGCTCTATTTCTCAGTATACAGCTGAATTTTTAAAAAAAGAAAAATTGGGTTCCTATAAGAAAAAAAATGGATATTTAAAAATCGAATATTCAAATGATGAATTGTCTTTAAAAATAATAGAGCACATGAAAGAAGCAATGATCAGTATCGAAAAAGATTATCCTGGAAATGTTAAGGTGGAGGTGAAAAACAAATGAAATTAGATCTTCAACTCTTTGCTAAAAAAAGTGGTTCAGATCAAAATAAACACGATAGCAATCCAAAATACTTAGGAATAAAAGCTGGAGAAGGTAGAAAAGTAAATGCTGGCACAATAATAATGAGACAAAGAGGAACTAAAATTCATCCAGGTAAAAATGTAGGATTGGGTAGAGATTTTACATTATTTGCCACAAAAGATGGAGTAGTAAGATTTACTACTAAAAATAATAGAAAATATGCAAACATTTACGATGAGTAATCATGAAAGCTAAAAGAATTGCAACCTCTGGAATTTTTGGAGTAATTGCTTTTTTAATAACATTTATAGAATTTCCTATATTTCCAGTGCTTCCATTTTTGAAATTTGATGCAAGTGATTCCATAATAATTTTTTCAAATTTGGTTTATGGTTTTGTACCTTCGTTACTAACTTTAATAGTAAAGAGTTTTTTGTTCTTGTTTAAAAGTGGTGACGGTGGACCAATTGGAATTCTAATGAATTTCATTTCTGGATTTGTATTTATAGGAGTTTTTCAACTAATAAAGAATAAGATCAATATTTTTATTTCTTATTTTATAGCGTCAACATTTGTAGGGTTAGCAATGTATATTGCAAATTATTACATAGCAATTCCAATATATACAAATGCCAAAACACCAGATTTTATTAACTCATTAGGTTTAACCATTACAAATTTTTTTATACTAATAATATTATTTAACATAATCAAATTTATGGTTGACTCGTTAATAGCTTATTTTTTTGACAAAAAATTAGAAAAATATATAAATCCGTGAAAGGAGGATGAGAAATGAACTCAAAAATGATTCAAAAATCATATATGGCTAATCAAGAAGATTCAAGGAACAAAAAATGGTTCATAATAGATGCTGAAGGGAAAACTTTAGGTAGATTAGCTGGACAAATTGCAAAAGTTTTACAAGGCAAACACAAACCTACATACACTCCACACATAGATATGGGAGATTTTGTAGTTGTAATAAACGCTGAAAAAGTTGTTTTAACTGGAAGAAAAATGGAGCAAAAAACATATTTCAGACATACAGGCTACCCAGGCGGAGGAAGAACATCTCACATAAAGGATGTAATGGAAAAACATCCTGAAAGAGTTATCGAACACGCTGTAAAAGGCATGTTACCTAAAACAATATTGGGTAAGAAAATGATCAAAAAACTAAAGGTTTATGCAGGAGAAAAGCATCCACACGATGCACAAAAACCTGAAAACCTTGAATTATAGGAGGGTAGTTAAATGGCTGAATTTGTTGATTACTACGGAACTGGGAGAAGGAAAACATCTGTTGCTAGAGTTCATTTAAGACCTGGCACAGGAAAAGTAAAAATTAATGGAAAAAATTTCGATAATTTTGTTGAATATTTTAATGGAAATAAAGTTTGGGCTCAACACGCTCATGAACCAATTTTAACAGCTCAATCAGAAGGTAAATTTGATTTTGTTATAAGAGTTCATGGTGGTGGTTACAATGGACAAGCTGGAGCAGTAAGATTAGGAATTGCAAGAGCCTTATTAGAATATGATCCTGAATTAAGATCAGAACTCAAAAAAGAAGGTATGTTAACAAGAGACCCAAGAAAAGTAGAAAGAAAAAAGTACGGTCTCAGAAAAGCAAGAAAACACGCTCAATTTTCAAAAAGATAATTCTTTTTTATACAAAAACGGCTCATTTGGGCCGTTTTTTTTCTCAAGATGGTGATTTTTTATGGCAGAGAAATACAATAATTTTAGGCAAATAACTGAAAAAATAAAAGAGAACCTTAGTATTGAAGATGTTTTGTCTTCTTATATAAATGTAAAAAAAGCTGGGAAAAATTACACAGCTTTATGTCCATTTCACGCTGAAGACACGCCTTCTTTTTATATTTTCCCTGAAACACAAACATATCATTGCTTTGGCTGTAGTGCACATGGAGATGTAATTAATTTTATAAAAGAATATGAAAATTTGAGTTTTGTTGATGCATTAAAAAAAGCTGCTTCCTTAGCTGGTGTTAAATTAGATTTAGATATAAAAACCAAGCCTAAAGAAATAGAGCTAAACGAATCATATCTAAAAATCACTCATGAAAAATTATTGAGCTTAAAAAAAGGCCACAAAGTTTGGAGATTTTTGGAAAAAAGAGGGATAAATGAAAATACTGTAAAAGAATTTGAACTAGGATTCTCTTCAGGTAATGAAGTTGAAAAATCATTAGATGATACATTATTCGAAACAAAGATGGCTGTTGAAATGGGATTGATGAATAATGGTAAAGAATTCTTTTACAATAGATTAATAATACCTATAAAAGATCCAAAAGGAATGATAGTTGGCTTTGCGGGAAGAGCTATTGATGAAGACACAAAGCCTAAATATGTTAACTCAAAAGAGAATAAATTTTTTAAAAAATCCAAAATATTGTATTTATTTGATAAATCAAAAAAATACATCGAAGAAAATGATATGGCTATTATAACAGAGGGCTTTTTTGATGCTATTGCTATGCATAACTCTGGTTATAAGAATACAGTTGCCGTATTGGGATCAAACTTAACAAAAGATCATGCCTTTGAGCTTATGAAAAAAACAAACAAAGTAATAACTATGTTTGATATGGATTCAGCAGGAGAAAAAGCAACTTTATCTGCCATAGATACTTTATTTTCAAAAAATTTTCAAATAGCTGTAGCTAATTATGAGGCAAAAGATCCTGATGAACTCATAAGGAAAACAGGAAAAAAAAATCTTGCAGAAGTTTTAAAAAAATCCTATAAATTTCATGAATATATTATAGATGTTAATAAAAAACATTATAATCTTGATAATGAATTTGCCATGGAGCAGTATCTGAAAGAGATGGCAAGATGGTATAAAAAATTTGAAACCTATAAAAGATATGAAATTATGGATGCATTTATAACAAAAATTTCAAAAGATTTTTTGAAAGATAAAGAGTTAATAGAAAAAATATTGCGAGAACATTCAAAAAGATTAAGAGATAGCAAGGTAATCATAAAACAAAATACACATAGTCCTCAAAATATCGAAAAACAAATAAGATATGATTTAGGTAAGTCTTTTATATATTTATGGTTAAAATATCCTGAATATAGAGAAAAAATAATGGAAATTGCCGACGAAGAAATGCCTGAAAATCCGCTCAGAGAATTTATTTCTTTGTTAAAAGAAGGGAAAAAACTTCCAGAAATATTAGAAGCATCTTCAGATGAACTATCTGAAATTGTTTCTGAAATTTGGAAAGTTGATTATTCATTCAATCCTGAAAGGATAATGTACGAATTAGAAAAAACTTTTAAAAAGATAAAAACAAATCGAGAGATAGAAAAATTAAAATCTAATCTCAAAAATGAAGAAGATTATACTAAAAGAGCAGAGTTGACTAAACGAATTATTAAATTATATTCAAAAATAAAGAATAATGGAGGGAATAACCCATATGGCCAAAAGTGAGCTAAAACAACAGAAAGTAGATGATGCAATTAAAAAATTAGGAAATATTGAAATTGTTGATGATGATAAAGTTAAAATCAAAAGAGAAAAAGAAAAATACACAAAAAAACTTTCAAAAATGCTTCAAGACATAAGAAAAAAAGCAAAACAAAACAATAAAACGCTCACATATGAAATGATAGATAAATACATCCCACAAGAAATGTCAGATATAATAGATAGTGATTTTATAGAAAAACTATATACTATATTAGAAGAAGATGGTATAGAAATAATTGAGGATGACAATATTGATGAAGCTAAAGAACAATTAGATAACGAGGATGAGGATGATTTAAAAAAGATATTTGGAAATACATTAGAAATGTATGATAATATATCATTAAACGATCCTATAAAAATTTATTTAAAAGAAATTGGAAGAATAGGACTTTTGACTCCAAGGAGAGAAAGACTCATAGCTCAGAGAGCTAAAAAAGGAGATAAAAAAGCAAGAGATCTTTTAATAAAGGCTAACTTAAGATTAGTTATAAGTATTGCTAAAAGATATACAAATAGAGGTTTGAGTTTTTTAGATTTAATACAAGAGGGAAATATAGGTTTAATCAAAGCAGTAAATAAATTTGATTGGAAAAAGGGATTCAAATTCTCTACATATGCAACTTGGTGGATTAGACAAGCAGTTACAAGAGCAATAGCTGATCAAGCTAGAACAATTAGAATACCAGTACATATGGTTGAAACTATAAACAGGCTAAACAAAGTTATAAGAGAATATTTACAAGAACATGGAGAATATCCTTCTAACGAACAACTATCAAAACTAATGGATAAACCAGTTGAAAAGATAGATGAAATATTGATGGCTGCCAGAGAAACCATATCAGCTGATTCTCCCATTGGAGGTTCTGATGATGATGACACATCTATAGGTGATTTTTTTGCCGACAACAATGCCGATCAACCAGAAGAAGCTGCGGTTAAAATGATTCTTAGAGAAGAAATAGAAAAAATATTAGATACATTACAGCCTAAAGAAGCGACTGTCTTAAAAATGAGATATGGTTTATTAGATGGTAAAGTAAAAACACTTGAAGAGGTAGGAAAATTCTTCAACGTTACAAGAGAGAGAATAAGGCAAATCGAAGTAAAAGCTCTCAGAAAATTAAGACATCCAAGTAGAAGCACACAATTAAAAGAATTGAGCAATATGTTAGGAAGGAAAATACTTTGAAATAAAGGGGCTTTTCTAAATGGAAGAAGACAAAAAAATATTTGAAATAAAAAAAGAGATACCTAAATTTTTAAAAGATAATCTGGATGAAGAACAGCTTGATGCCGTTATTAATTCTAATGGTAATTCTTTAATAATAGCAGGTCCAGGCTCAGGAAAAACAAGAGTAATCACTTATAAAATTGCTTACTTATTATCTCAGGGAGTAAAACCAAGTGAGATAATGCTTGTGACATTTACAAGGGCAGCAGCAAAACAGATGACTGATAGAATTAGAAATGTAACAGATCAGGATTTAACAGGCATAACCGCAGGCACTTTTCATCATGTATGTAATGGGATTTTGAGAAGATATGCTAAAGCAATAGGTTATGAAAACAATTTTTCTATACTCGATTCAGAGGATTCGAAAGACTTGTTAAAAATCATTAGAAATGAATACAAAGAGGGGATGGGAGAAGACGCCAAAAAATTCCCGAAGGAGTCTGTAATTCAAAAAGTTATATCTTATGCATCTAATACTTTGAAGTCTATTAGAGAAAGCATTTTAGAAATAGCCCCTTATTTAATTGATTATGAAAACGATATAGAACACATTTGGGGTAATTATCAAGAAATGAAAAAGAACATCAATGCAATGGATTATGATGATTTACTTGTTAATACTGCCCATTTGTTATCTTTTAATAAAAAGGCTTTAAATGATATTGCTTCTAAATATAAATATGTTTTAGTTGACGAATTTCAAGATACCAATAAAATCCAGCTTGAAATAGTTCAAGCAATAAGTTCTTATTCAAAGAATTTGATAGTTGTTGGAGATGATTCTCAAAGTATTTATTCATTTAGAGGAGCAAGATACGAAAATATCGAAGAATTTATAAAAAGAGATGATACAAAACTTTTCAAAATACAAACGAATTATAGGAGTACACCTAATATTGTTTCTTTTATAAACAATATGCTTCCAAATAATTCTGTAGAAAAAAATCTTAAATCTGTAAGAAAAGAATATGTAAAACCAAATATCATAGAAACTTTTGATGATTTAGAACAATCGGAAGCCGTAATAAAGATCATCGAAGAAAAAATAGATCAAGATGTTGATCTAAATGAAATAGCTGTTTTATATAGATCGCATGCTTTATCTATGACTTTACAGCAAAAATTAGATTCTCAACAAATTCCCTACAGACTTTTATCGGGAAAAAGGTTTATAGAAACTAAACATATTAAAGATGTTTTATCTTTCTTAAAAATATTATACAATCCCTATGATAATATCTCTTGGAATAGATCACTGAAATTGTTCAGTGGCATAGGTGTGAAAACTGCAACAGATATTTATAAATCAATAACCTCACAATTTAAAGAGGGAATAAATATGCTGGAAGCATTTAAAAATAGTAAGTTGAAAAAATTCAAAGAAGCCTACGAATTTTATAAAAAGCTTTTTGAAAAAGATAAAAATAAACCCGATGAAATAATAAACTTCATATTTAATGAATTTTACAAAGAGTATTCTAATTTGACATTCAGAAACTCTGCCTCAAGAAACATGGATATAGAAAGGTTTCAGGATATATCTTCTCAATACGAATCTTTGATGAAATTTTTAGAAGAAATGACTTTAAGCGAAAATATAACTGTCAAATCTGCTGAAAGAGACCAAAAAGAAGATCAAATAACATTGACAACAGTTCATGGTGCAAAAGGATTAGAATGGAAAGTTGTGATATTGTTATCGGTTAATCCAGGGGATTTCCCAAATGGGATGGCCATAAAAGAGAAGAAATTAGATGAAGAAGAAAGGTTGTTCTACGTAGCTATAACAAGGGCTAAAGACGAATTATATATTCTAAAACAAATAACTGGATCGACAAATCCATTCATGAGTAATTCCTATGTATTTGTAAAAAAGGAATACGATTTTATCAAAAATATTCCAGAAAATTTAGTAGAAACATTCAAAACAAGTTATAAATATTAATTTCTTTACAAACAATTAAAATATAATGTTAACCCAATTTAATTGAAATTTAAAATTTAATAATGTAGAATATAAGTTGGTATTTTAAAAATAAAAAAGGAAGGAGGGCAAATATTTAATGCCTACAATTAATCAATTGATTCGTTTTGGTAGAAAACAATCAACAAAAAAAACAAAGTCACCAGCTTTGAAATCTAATCCTCAAAAAAGAGGAGTTTGTGTTAGAGTTTCAACAATGACTCCTAAAAAGCCAAACTCTGCTTTAAGAAAAATAGCAAGGGTTAGACTATCAAATGGAATTGAGGTTACTTCATATATTCCGGGTGAAGGACACAATCTTCAAGAACATTCTAACGTATTGTTAAGAGGTGGAAGAACAAGAGATCTTCCAGGGGTAAGATACAAAGTAATCAGAGGAACATTGGATACAGCTGGAGTGGAAAGCAGAAGACAATCAAGAAGTAAATATGGTACTAAGAGACCTAAATAATAAGGAGGGTTGAACTGAATGAGAAGAAGAAGAGCTGAAAAAAGGAAAATAATTGCTGATCCAATTTATAACGATGAATTGATCACTAAATTAGTAAATAGAATAATGTTAGATGGGCAAAAATCAAAAGCTCAAAAAATAGTTTATGGAGCGTTAGAAATTTTGCAAGAAAAAACAGGAGAAAATGCAGTAGAAGCTTTTCATAAAGCTATAGAAAACGTAAAACCATTAGTTGAGGTTAGATCAAGAAGAATTGGTGGTGCAACTTATCAGGTTCCATTCGAAGTGCCTGAAAGAAGAGCATTATCATTATCTTTGAGATGGATTGTTACTTCAGCGAGATCAAAACAAGGGAAATCTATGATTGATAGATTATCACAAGAATTATTGGATGCTTACAATGGTGTAGGTGCTGCTGTTAAGAGAAAAGATGACGTTCACAAAATGGCGGATGCTAATAAAGCATTTGCTCACTACAGATGGTAATTTAGGAGGGAGTAGACTTGAAAGAGAGAAAATTAACCCTCGATAAAATAAGAAATATCGGGATAATAGCACATATAGATGCAGGTAAAACAACTACAACAGAAAGAATATTATACTATACTGGGTCAAAACATAAAATTGGATCTGTTGATGATGGAACTGCAGAAATGGACTGGATGGAACAAGAAAAAGAAAGAGGTATTACAATTACATCAGCTGCAACAACTGCTTTCTGGAAAGACCACAGAATAAATATTATTGACACACCCGGTCACGTGGATTTCACAGTTGAAGTTGAAAGAGCTTTAAGAGTATTAGATGGGGCTGTTGCAGTATTTGATGCACAAGTTGGAGTTGAACCTCAATCAGAAACAGTTTGGAGACAAGCCGATAAATATAGTGTACCAAGAATAGCCTTTATGAACAAAATGGATAAAATTGGTGCAAACTTCTTTAACGCAGTACAAACAATGATTGACAAGCTTGGAGCTAATCCAGTTCCTATTGTTATTCCAATTGGTGCAGAAGCTGATTTTAAAGGTGTAGTTAACCTTATTGAGATGAAGGCTTATTTATGGAATTCTGATGATGGAATGGATTTTGAAATTACAGATATTCCAGAAGATTTAAAAGAAATAGCAGAAGAAAAGAGAGAAGACTTAATTGCAGCTGCTGCTGAATTTGATGAAGAATTAATGGAATTGTATATTGGAGAAGAAGAAATTAGTAATGCTCAATTAAAATCAGCAATTAGAAAAGGTACATTAGATAATAATCTTATACCTGTTTATTGCGGAAGTGCATTTAAAAATAAAGCAGTACAACCAGTTTTAGATGCTATAATTGATTTTTTACCTTCTCCTTTAGATATGCCTCCAGTAAAAGCTTTTGATGAACAAACAGGTGAATTTATTAAAGAGATAGAACCGACTAAAAATGAAGATTTTTTAGCCTTAGCTTTTAAAATAATGGTGGACCCTTACGTAGGTAAACTTACTTTTATGAGGGTTTATTCAGGTTCGTTGGAAAAAGGAAGCTATGTTTTAAATACAACAAAGGGTAAAAAAGAAAGAATTTCAAGATTGATGTTCATGCATTCAGATAAAAGAGAAGAAGTGGATTATGTAAGAGCTGGAGATATAGTAGGTGTTGTTGGATTGAAAGACACAGCTACTGGTGATACTTTAGCTTCAGAAAATTCAGACTTGATTCTTGAAAAATTAGAGTTCCCAGAACCAGTTATCAGTGTTTCTATTGAACCAGAAACTAAAAATGATGAGCAAAAATTGTCAAAGGCATTAGCAGCTTTAACTGATGAAGATCCAAGTTTAACTGCTTATGTTGATCACGATACTGGGGAAACAATTCTTTCAGGCATGGGCGAATTACATCTTGAAATAATTGTAGATAGAATAAAAAGAGAACATAAAGTAGATGTTAAAGTTGGTCAACCACAAGTAGCTTACAAAGAAACTATAAAGCAAACCGCAGATGTTGAGACTAAATATATAAGACAATCTGGTGGTAAAGGTCAATACGGACATGTAAAAATCAAAATTGAACCTTTAGTTACTGAAGAAGAGAAAACCTTTGAATTTGTAGATAAAATAGTTGGTGGAGTTATTCCTAAGGAATACATCCCAGCAGTTGAAAATGGAATTAAAGAAGCAATGCAAACTGGTGTATTAGCAGGATATCCAATGGTTAATATTAAGGCTACACTTTATGATGGTTCATACCATGAAGTTGACTCTTCAGAAATGGCGTTTAAAATAGCTGGTTCTATGGCTTTTAAAGATGCTGCTAAAAAAGCAAAACCAGTTTTATTAGAACCAGTTATGAAAGTAGATGTTACCACTCCTGAAGAATATATGGGAGATATTATAGCTGATTTAAATTCAAGAAGAGGTAGAATTGATGGATTCGATAATGTTAGTGGTTCAAACACCAGAATAGTTCATGCTATTGTTCCATTATCTGAATTATTTGGATATGCTACAGCCATGAGATCTTTATCTCAAGGAAGAGCTACCAACTCAATTCAATTTGCAAGATACGAAGAAGTTCCAGCTAATGTCGCTGAAAAAATTATTAATAAAGACTAATCAGCTTGAAGTCTATATAAAAATAATGTATAATTTGTGATGATGTAAAATTTTTTATTAAATATAAGGAGGGAATCCTAGAATGGCAAAAGAAAAATTTGTAAGAGACAAAGTCCATATGAACATTGGTACAATTGGACATATTGACCACGGTAAAACAACATTAACAGCAGCTATAACAAAAAGCTTATCTTTAAAAGGTGGAGCTGATTTTACTCCATTTGACATGATCGATAAGGCTCCTGAGGAAAGATCAAGAGGTATTACTATCAACGTTACTCACGTTGAATATCAAACAGAAAAAAGACATTATGCACATATAGACTGTCCAGGACATGCTGACTATATCAAAAACATGATTACAGGTGCAGCTCAGATGGATGGTGCTATATTAGTTGTTGCAGCAACTGACGGTGTAATGCCACAAACAAGAGAGCACGTTCTTTTGGCAAGACAAGTTAACGTACCTGCTATAGCAGTGTTTATCAATAAAGTGGATATGGTTGAAGATGAAGAATTAATTGAATTAGTAGAAATGGAAGTTAGAGAATTATTATCAAGCTATGAATTCCCAGGTGACGATGTTCCAGTAATTAAAGGTTCAGCTTTAAAAGCATTAGAAGAGCCAGATGATGTAGACGAATGGAAATCACATATTTATGAATTAATGGATGCAGTAGACGATTACTTCCCAGAACCAGAAAGAGCTGCAGATCAACCATTCTTAATGCCAATAGAAGATATTTTCACAATAACAGGTAGAGGAACAGTAGTTACAGGAAGAATTGAAAGAGGTAAAATACACACTGGAGATGAAATTGAACTTATAGGTGTAGGTAAAGAAATTTCTAAAACAGTTTGTACTGGTGTAGAAATGTTCAGAAAAGAATTAGACGAAGGTACAGCTGGAGATAACGTTGGTATACTTTTAAGAGGTAAAGGAAAAGATGACGTTAAAAGAGGACAAGTCTTGGCAAAACCAGGCTCAATTACTCCTCATAAAAAATTTAAAGCCGAAGTTTACGTTTTAAAGAAAGAAGAAGGCGGAAGACATACTCCATTCACAAAAGGATATAGACCACAGTTTTATATCAGAACAGCGGATGTTACTGGTACATTAATTGATTTTGATGGTGGAGCAGAAATGGTAATGCCTGGAGACAACATAACAATGACAATTGAATTAATCTACCCAGTTGCTCTTGAAAACAACATGAGATTTGCTATAAGAGAAGGCGGAAGAACTGTTGGTGCTGGTGTTGTTACAGAAATAATAGAGTAATAAAACAGAATTGAAATAATTTAAAGTTAAAATAATTAAGGATTCCGGGGAGCGGATAGCTCCCCTTATTATTGCAAAAAGGAGGCATAGAATACCGTATGGGTAAAAAATTTATAAAAATTAGATTGAAAGCTTATGATCATAGATTGTTGGATGATTCTTCTAAAAAAATAATCGATGCAGTAAAAGATTCAGACGTAAAATTATCTGGACCTATTCCATTACCAGTAGAAAAAAGTGTTTATTCAGTAATCAGATCACCACATAAATATTCATACTCAATGGAACAATTTGAAAAAAGAGTTCATAAAAGAGTTATTTACATATATGATGCTTCATCTGAAACTGTTACAAAATTATTGAAAGTTAAATTACCAGCAGGTGTTGCAGTAGATATAAAAGCGTAATAAAATTTAATAGATCGGGCTCTGGAGGTGTAATTAATGAAAGGTATTTTAGGAAAAAAAGTAGGTATGACTAGAGTGTATAAAGACGGAAAGGCTATCCCGGTCACAGTTATAAAAGCTGGACCTTGTTTTGTCGTTCAAAAGAAAAATGTTGACAACGATGGATATAATGCTATTCAAATTGGTTTTGAAGAAATTCCTGAAAGAAAAGTAAAAAAACCTCTCGCAGGACATTTCAAAAAAGCAGAAGTTAAACCAATGAGGCACTTACACGAAATTAAAGTTGAAAACATTGACGATTATGAAATTGGACAAGAAATTAAGGTTGATCTTTTTGAAGAAGGTGACAAAATTGATGTTATTGGTACTTCAAAAGGAAAGGGAACAGCTGGTCATATAAAAAGATGGAATTTTAGTGGAGGAGAAAAAACTCACGGGTCTAAATTTCATAGAGCATTAGGATCAACTGGTAACGCATCATATCCTGCAAGAGTATTCAAAGGTAAAAAGATGGCAGGACAATACGGTAATGCAAAAACAACAGTTCTAAATTCAGAAGTTGTATATTTAGATGTAGAAAATGATATAATAGCGATCAAAGGTGGAGTTCCAGGAGCGAAGGGCGGATTAGTGTTTGTAAGAAACGCTGTTAAAGTTAAAAAATAATAAACGCCCGAAAACGTGATAAGGAGGTAAGATGTATGGCTAAAGTTGATATATTGAATACAAAAGGCCAAAATGTTGAAACTTTAGAATTGAATGACAATATCTTTTCATTAGAGCCTCACAAAGATCTAATGTACAGATACTTGGACATGCAATTAACAAACAGTAGAGCAGGAACCGCTTCTACTAAGACAAGGTCTGAAGTAAGAGGTGGAGGAAGAAAGCCTTGGGCCCAAAAACATACTGGTAGGGCAAGAGCTGGATCAATAAGATCTCCTTTATTCAGAAAAGGTGGAGTTATTTTTGGTCCAAAACCAAGAGATTTTAACAAAAAACTAAACAAAAAGATGAAAAGATTAGCTCTTAAATCAGCATTAAGTTTAAGACTAAGTGAAGGGAACATGATCATTTTAGATGATATCAGTTTTGATACACCAAAAACAAAATCAATGAAAGAAGTTTTGTCTGCATTAGATTTAACAAGTAAAAAAGTACTAATGCTTTTACCTTATAAAGAAGAAAAATATGAAAATGTTAAATTATCTGCTAAGAATATCTCTAAAATAAAGGTAATTATTGCTGATAATCCTAATCAAGGTAAAACAAATGTCGATGGTTTAAACCTTTTTGATTTAATTAACAATGAAAAAATCATTCTTACTAAAGATATGGTTAAGAAAATTGAGGAGGTGCTCGTCTAATGGAAAAAACAAGAGCATATGATATAATTATAAAACCTATCCTCACAGAAAAAAGCTATATGATGATGCAAGAAAATAAATACACATTTAAAGTAGCAAAAGATGCAAATAAATTAGAAATAAGAGAAGCAATTGAATTATTATTTAATGTTAAAGTTGTTGACGTGAAAACTATGAACTATAAACCAAAACCTAAGAGATTGGGTAGAAGTGAAGGTTATAGAAGTAGTTGGAAAAAAGCAATAATAAAACTTGCGGATGGCTATGTAATTAGAGAATTACAAGGCAACATGTAATGAGAGGTGATAAATAATGGCTCTTAAGAAGTTTAAACCATCAACTCCTTCTAGAAGATTTATGGTGATGGTAGATCAATCCGACTTAAGTAAAAAAGGACCAGAGAAATCTCTATTGGCTCCTCTTAAAAAATCTTCCGGTAGAAACAATTACGGTAGAGTAACTATGAGACATAGAGGTGGAGGTCATAAAAGAAGATATAGAATAATTGACTTTAAAAGAAATAAAGTTGATGTTCCTGCAAAGGTAGTTTCTATTGAATATGATCCAAACAGAAGTGCAAGAATTGCATTGTTATATTACATTGATGGCGATAAAAAATATATTTTAGCACCAAAAGGATTAAAAGTTGGATCAACAGTAATGAATGGCCCAAATGCAGAAATCAAACCTGGTAATGCGATGCCGTTAGAAAATATTCCTTTAGGTTCTATCATACACAACGTTGAGTTTGAACCTGGAAGAGGCGGAAAAATAGCAAAATCTGCTGGGACTTATGCTCAGTTAATGGCAAAAGAAGGTAAATATGCATTATTAAGAATGCCATCAGGAGAACTACGAAGAGTAAGAACTACTTGTATTGCTACATTAGGGATGGTGGGAAATGAAGACCACATAAACGAAGTAGACGGTAAAGCAGGTAGAAAAAGATGGAAAGGTTGGAAATCTAAAGTTAGAGGTATGGTTCAAAACCCAGTTGATCATCCAATGGGTGGTGGTGAAGGAGCTTCAAAAGGACATCTTCCAAGATCACCATGGGGAACACCATCAAAAGGATTTAAAACAAGAAGAGGAAAAAAACAAAGTGATAAATTTATAGTAAGAAGAAGAAAAGGTAAATAAGGGGGTGTAATGAGTGAGTAGATCATTGAAAAAGGGACCATATATACATAAAAGTCTCATAAAGAAAATAAGTTCAATGAACGAAAAAGGCGAAAAAAAAGTAATAAAAACATGGTCAAGAGCATCAATGATAATCCCTGAAATGGTAGGACATACAATAGCTGTTCATAATGGAATGAAACATATTCCAGTTTATATAAGTGAACAGATGATCGGACATAGATTAGGTGAATTTGCTCCAACTAGAAGATTTGGGGGTCACGTAGACAAAAAAGCAGCTAAAGGAAAGATGAAGTGAGGAGGTAATTCAAATGGCTTCTAATGTTTCAAGAGTTAAAGACGGAAAAAGATTAAAAAGATCCGTTTATCATAAATTGAGAAAAGAAGAAGAAGCAGCAAAACCAAAGGTTGAAGCAAAAGCAGTTGCAAAGTACATAAGAATGTCGCCAAGTAAAGGTAGATCAACTGCAAATGCAATAAGAGGAAAAGATGTTTCAGAAGCACTTCAAATATTAATGTTCAGTCCTAAAAAAGCGGCCAGAATAATATATAAAGTTTTAATGAGTGCTATTGCTAACGCTGAAAACAACTTTGGTTTGAAAGCAGAAAACTTAATCGTATCTGAAATAATGATAAATGAAGGTCCAAGAATGAAAAGACTATGGGCCAGAGGAAGAGGAAGAGCCGATATTTTACAGAAGAGAATGTCTCATATACAAATTACAGTTAGGGATAAAAACGCTGAAGAATAATAAGCGAGGTGAAATTTGTGGGTTCAAAAGTACATCCATACGGGTTCAGAGTAGGTGTTTCCAAAGAATGGAAGTCAGTTTGGTTCAGTGAAAAGAACTATGATGAATACCTAAGTGAAGATAGACAAATTAGAGATCACATATATAAAAAATATGAAAGAGCAGGAATCGCTGATGTTATTATTCAAAGACCTGGTGATTCTTTAGTAAAAATAGATATACATGCTTCAAGAGTAGGCATGGTTATTGGTAAAAAAGGTTCTGAAATTAAAGCACTTAGGGAAGAATTAAGCAAGATGATAAACAACAGGGCAATAAAAGTCTATGTTGAAGAAGTAAAAGTGCCTTACACATCTTCACAATTAGTAGCTGAAGATGTAGCTGGACAGCTTTTAAGAAGAGTTTCTCATAAAGTAGCTATGAAAAGAGCTATATCTAATGCTATGAGAAGAGGAGTAAAAGGAATCAAAATAATGGTTTCAGGAAGATTAGGTGGAGCAGATATTGCTAGAACTGAATGGTATATGGAAGGAAGACTACCTTTACAAACTTTAAGATCCGATATAGATTACACATCAAAAGAAGCTCAAACAAAGTATGGAACCATTGGAATAAAAGTGTGGATCTATAAAGGTGACACACACTTATGAACCAAAGGAGGTAAATAAGCAATGTTAATGCCAAAAAGAGTTAAATATAGAAGAGTTCATAGAGGAAACAACACCGGTATGACAAAAGGTGGAAGCTTAGTTCATTTTGGTGAATATGGGTTAAAAGCTTTAGAAGGGCAATGGATAACAGCTCAGCAAATTGAAGCATGCAGATTAGCTATGGTAAGAACTTTAAAAAGAAATGGAAAAATATGGATTAGAATATTCCCTGATAAATCAATTACTTCCAAAGGAATTGGTACAAGGCAAGGTAAAGGTAAGGGAGATGTAGAAGGTTGGGTTGCAGTAGTAAAACCAGGTAAAGTTCTTTTTGAAGTTGGGGGTGTAGACTCAGCAACAGCTAAAAGAGCACTTCATTATGCAGCAACAAAACTCCCAATAAGAACCAAGATTGTGCCCAGATATAAAATAGGGGGTGAAAAGTTATGAAGGTAGCTGAGTTAAGAAACTTAACAGATGTTGAATTAACCCAAAAATTTGAAGATACAAAAAAGAAATTATTCGAATTAAGATTTCAAGCAGAAATGGGTCAACTAACAAATACATCTTCTATTAAGGAAGTAAGAAGAGATATAGCAAGGATAAAGACGATTTTAAGAGAAAGGGAATTGGGCATAAGGAGGTAATGTGCAATGCCAAAGAAAAAAATAGTTGGAAAAGTAATCAGCGATAAAATGGATAAATCTATAACTGTAGAAGTTAAAGATTTGGTAAAGCATCCTGTTTATAAAAAAACAATTAGAAGAACCAAAAAGTACCATGCACATGATGAAAATAATGAAGCAAGCATTGGAGATATAGTTCAAATTCAAGAATCCAGACCATACTCAAAATTAAAAAGATTTGAATTAATAAAGATTGTTAAAAAATCAATCTTTGGAGAAGAAGAGGAAACACCCGAGTCTGTGGATGAAATTCTCGGAGGTGAAAGCTAATGGTTCAAGTAGAGACAAAGTTAAGAGTAGCTGATAACTCTGGAGCAAAGGTTATAAAAGTTATTAGAGTTTTAGGTGGGTTTCACAAAGCTACAGGATCATTAGGAGAAATAATTGTTGCTGCAGTTCAAGAAGCTATTCCACATGCTGATATAAAAAAAGGTCAAGTGGTAAAAGCTGTAATAATTAGAACCAGTAAAGAAGTAAGAAGAAAAGACGGATCATACATTAGGTTTGATGATAATGCTGCTGTATTGATTGATAAAAACAACTTACCAATTGGTACAAGAGTTTTCGGACCCGTTGCAAGAGAAATAAGAGATGCAGGTTACACAAAAATAGCATCACTTGCAAAAGAAGTTTGGTGACGAGGTGGTGAATTCAATGAGGATAAAAAAAGATGATACTGTGCAAGTTATATCTGGAAAAGATAAAGGTAAAAAAGGTAAAGTTTTAAGAGTTATACCAAAAGCGGAATCGGTTATTGTTGATAATGTTAATGTTGTAAAAAAACATCAAAGGCCAACTCAACAAATGAGAGAAGGCGGCATTATAGAGCAACCTTCCCCAATTCATGTTTCAAAAGTCCAAGTAGTATGTCCAAGTTGTGGTAAAAAGACAAGAGTTGGATATGAAACATTGGATGACGGTAAAAAAGCAAGATACTGTAAGAAATGTGAAGAAATAATCGATAAAGTGTAATTGAGGAGGAAATAAAATGGCTGAATATATCCCACTCAAAGACAGGTACAAAGAACAAGTTGTTCCTGATTTGATGAAGAAATTTCAATATAAAAATTTAATGCAAGTACCTGAAATTGTAAAAATAGTTGTTAACATGGGTATATCAGAAGGTGCAAGAAATAAAGGTGTTCCTGAAAAACATGCGCAAGAATTATCAACTATAGTTGGACAAAAGGCAGTAGTAACAAAAGCAAGAAAATCTGTTGCTAATTTCAAACTAAGAGAAGGAATGCCAATTGGTGCAAAAGTCACTTTAAGAGGGTTAAATAAATACAATTTCTTATACAAACTAATTAATATTGTATTACCTAAATTAAGAGACTTTAGAGGATTACCTTCTGATTCATTTGATGGAAGAGGAAATTATACATTTGGTCTAAGTGAACAAGTGGTTTTCCCAGAAATAAGACATGATGATGTGAATAGAATTCAGGGAATGGATATCACAATAGTTACATCTGCTAATTCAGACGAAGAAGCAAGGGAACTTTTAGCAGGCTTTGGATTCCCATTCAAAAAACAGTGATTGGAGGGATTTTTTAAATGGCTAGAAAGGCGTTAATAGAAAAATGGAAAAAACAGCCTAAATATAAAACAAGAAAATACTCAAGATGTAAAGTTTGTGGAAGACCAAGAGGTGTAATAAGAGAATTTGGTCTATGTAGAATATGTTTCAGAAAAATGGCATTAGAAGGTAAACTTCCTGGTGTCAAAAAGGCTAGCTGGTAAGGAGGGAAACGTTAATGTGGTCTGATCCCATAGCAGATATGCTAACAAGAATCAGAAACTCAAATTCAGTTTTTAAAGAAAGTGTTGAGATTCCTGCATCTAATATGAAAAAATCAATTCTTGATATATTAAAAAGAGAAGGATACATTACTGATTATAAATTTATTGAAGATGGTAAACAAGGAGTACTCAAAGTAAATTTGAAATACAAAGGTGAAAGAAGAAATAAAGAAAAAGTAATAGATGGCATATTAAGAGTGTCAAAAGCTGGTAGAAGAGTATATGTAAAATCAGATGAAATCCCATCAGTAAAAGGCGGCTTAGGTATAGCTATAATTTCAACTTCTAAAGGAATAATTACAGATAAAGAAGCCAGAGATTATAAAGTTGGTGGAGAGGTAATCTGTTATGTTTGGTAAGGAGGTGTTTTAATAATGTCTAGAATTGCAGATAAACCAACAACTATCCCTAATGGTGTTGATATCAAAAAAGAAGGTATGAGCATCATAGTAAAAGGGAAAAATGGCGAACTAAAGATTGATTTAGACGAACAATTTGATATTGAAATAAATGAAAATGAATTAATGGTTGTTTCAAAATCATCAGAAAGCAAAAGAAAATCAAACATGAAAAAACAAACAGCTTTAAGAGGAACTTATACATCAATAATCAGAAACATGATAAAAGGTGTAACAGAAGGGTTTGAAAAAAACTTAGAAATATTAGGAATTGGATATAGAGCACAAATGCAAGGTAATAAATTAATATTAAACCTTGGGTATTCTCATCCAATTGAAATAACACCTCCAGAGGGAATAACTATTGAAGTTCCACAGCCAAATAAAGTTAACATAAAAGGCATAGATAAACATGCAGTTGGTCAAGTTGCAGCAAAAATAAGAAAAATAAGAGAACCTAATGCATATTCTGGTAAAGGTGTCAAATACTTAGATGAAGTGATAATCAAGAAAGAAGGTAAAAAGGTTTAATAGTTAAAGGAGGGCTGTAAAAGAGATGATAAAAAAAGCCAATAAAAAAGCTCTTAGAAATAAAAGAAGAACAAAAATTAGAAAAGTTCTAAGGGGCACTGCTGAAAGACCAAGAATGGTTGTTAATAAATCGGAAAAACATATTTATGCTCAAATTATCAATGATGAAGAAGGTAAAACTTTAGTATCAGCTTCAACTTTAGACAAAGAGTTAAAAGATAGTTTGGAAAAAACATGGAATATTGACGCTGCTAAAAAAGTTGGAGAATTAATAGGTAAAAGAGCAAAAGAAAAAGGAATATCAAAAATTGCTTTTGATAGAGCTGGATATAAATATCATGGAAGAATAAAAGCCCTTGCGGATTCAGCCCGTGAATCAGGGCTAGAGTTTTAGGGAGGTGCGGAAAACACATGGCTAAAGATAAAAATATTAAAGCTACTGATGTTGCTCAGGAATTTGAAGAAAGAATTATAGAGATCAGGAGAGTTACCAAAGTAACCACTGGTGGTAAAACTATATCTTTTAGAGCTGTATCAGTTGTAGGAAATAAAAAAGGTAAAGTAGGAGTTGGAATTGGGAATGCAAGAGAAGTTCCTCAAGCAATTAGAAAATCAATTGACGATGCAAAAACCAATTTAACAGAAATACCAGTTAAAAATTCTACAATTCCATTTCAGGTAATGGGAGTTCAAGATGCTTCAAAAATATTGTTAATTCCAGCTGCACCAGGTACAGGTATTATTGCATCAGCTCCAGTTCGTGCTGTAGTAGAATTAGCAGGGGTTCACAATATTTTGACAAAAGCACTTGGATCTACAACAATTTTAAACTTAGCTCAAGCAACATTGAATGGTTTAAAAGAGTTGAAATCTATTGAAAAAATAGCTGAACTTAGAGATATCTCCGTAAAACAAGTTATCCACGGCGCACACGGGGAGGTTTGATTTTATGAGTAAAGTTAAAATTAAATTAGTTAGAGGAAGAGCAGGAAAAACCAAAAGACAATTGGCTACTTTAGATTCATTAGGTTTAAATAAGCCAGGAAAAGAAGTAGTAAAAGAAGTAAACGATGCAATAAACGGTATGATAAAAAAAGTAAAACACCTTGTTGCAATCGAAGAAATTGAAGAATGAGGGGGTAAGAGTAATGTCAATGAATATAGAAGATCTCAGACCCACACCAGGTTCAAGATTTAAAAAGAAAAGATTAGGAAGAGGGCCCGGTTCTGGCTTAGGTAAAACAGCAGGCAAAGGTCACAAAGGTGCAAAAGCAAGATCAGGTGCTAGTCAAAGAGCAGACTTCGAGGGTGGACAAACACCTTTATATAGAAGAAGTCCAAAATTTGGATTTACAAACGCACCTTTCAAAAAAATACATTCATATGTAAATATTGAAACTTTAGAAAAGAGATTTAATGATGGTGATGAAATAACAGTAGAATTGTTATTAGAAAAAGGAATCATCAAAAAAGTAAATGATGGGTTAAAAGTTTTAGGTAAAGGAGAGCTTACAAAAAAATTAACTGTCAAAGCCAACGCTTTTTCTGAATCAGCAAAACAAAAGATTGAAGCGAATGGCGGTAAGGCAGAGGTGATATAATAATGGCTAATGCTTTCAGGAATATATTTAAGATCCCGGAACTCCGGGATCGCGTCATTTTCACACTTTTAGCCTTAATTGCATTCAGAGTAGGTATATATATTCCTATTCCTGGCATTAATGTAGAAGCATGGCAAGGTGCTTTAGGTGGAGCTCAAAGTGGCGCTGCAGGGGGATTTATTGGTTTTTTTGATGTATTTGCAGGAGGAGCTTTGCAGAATTTTTCTATTTTTGTTATGAGTGTTACTCCTTATATTAATGCATCAATTATTTTGCAATTACTTTCTTCTGTACTACCAAGTTTAAAAGAAATGATGAGAGAAGGAGAAGCAGGGAAAAAGAAATTTGCTTCATTAACAAGAAGGCTTACTTTGGCAATTGGTGGAGTTCAAGGATTGATGTTATCAATCGCTGCTTCTAATTATAGTGCAAAAGCTTTACCAAATGTTATATTTGTTTTATTATCAACAATTTCTATAATGGCTGGAACTATGTTTTTGTTATGGTTAGGTGAAATGATAACAGAAAAAGGTATAGGTAATGGTATATCTGTACTAATATTTGCTGGTATAGTATCAAGATATCCAAGTTATGCTGCACAAGCCTTTGTTGGTATGACACCAATTGAATGGATTTTATTATTAATCATTGTAATAGTAATCGTTGTTGCTACAGTTGCTGTTCAAACGTCTGAACGTAGAATAAATATCCAGTATGCAAAAAGAGTAGTTGGTAATAAAATGTACGGTGGTTCATCTACTTACATTCCAGTAAAAGTAAATGGTGGAGGAGTTATTCCTGTAATTTTTGCTTCTGCTATAATGACATTACCAAATTTAATTTCAGAAATGACAGAAACTACTGTTGATAATACATTATTTGGAATTGGTGCACCATTGTATTTGATACTATATGGATTATTAGTATTTTTCTTTACCTATTTTTATAGTTCAGTGGTATTAGATCCAAACGAAGTGGCTAATAATGTTAGAAGCTATGGAGGATTTATCCCTGGTATAAGGCCAGGTAAACCTACACAAAGATATATAAGAAATGTTATGAATAGAGTTACTTTTATAGGTGCTTTATTCTTGGTAATTATAGCATTACTTCCTTATATTATAAGAAGTGGAGCAGGAGTTAACATTTGGATTGGAGGTACAAGTACTCTCATTGCAGTAGGTGTTGCTTTAGATATTTTACAACAAATGGAACAACATATGATTGCTAGGCAATACGAAGGATTTATGAAAAAAGGGAAACTTCGCGGAAGGAGATGAACCAAATGAAGTTAATTTTTTTTGGGCCTCCAGGAGCTGGTAAAGGCACACAAGCACAGAAAACATCTGAAGAATTTGGTATTCCACAGGTTTCTACAGGCGATATTTTAAGAGAAGCTGTTAAGAATGAAACTGAATTAGGTAAAAAGGTTAAAGACATATTAGAAAGAGGCGATCTTGTTTCTGATGATATAATAAATAAATTAGTAAAAGAAAAAGTTGTTCATATGGATTCATTTATTTTAGATGGTTATCCAAGAACAATAGATCAAGCTAAATTTTTAGATAAAGCTTTAAGTGAAGCGAATAAAAATATAGATTCTATAATATTGATAGATGTATCAGAAGAAGAGGTTGTTAAAAGGATTTCTAACAGAAGAGTATGCCCAGTTTGTGGAAAAGTCTATAATCTTATTACCTTAAAGCCAAAAGAAGATATGAAGTGCGATATAGACGGTGCTAAGCTAATACAAAGAGAAGACGATAAAGAAGAGACAGTAAGAGACAGATACAGGGTTTATAAAAAGAACACCGAACCCGTAATTGAATATTATAAGAAAAATAAAAAAATATTTACAATAGACGGCTCGAAAGATATAAATACTGTAACAAAAGAATTGTTTAATATACTCAGAGGAGCATCATCTGATGATAATAATTAAGACAGATAAAGAAATTGAGAAAATGAGACGGGCCGGAGAGCATTTAGCCCGTCTCCTTGATGTGGTTTTACCACAGATAATTAAACAAGGGAACAACGCAGAACAAGTCGAAGAATTTGTTTTACAATTTATTGATGAAATTGGAGGAACTCCAACGTTTAAAGGATATAATGGTTACCCTTATGCAACTAACGTTTCAGTGAATGAAGAAGTTATACATGGTTTTCCTACAAAAGATAAAATTTTTAAAAATGGTGATATAGTTTCTGTTGATTGTGGAATTACCCTTGATGGTTATATTGCTGACAGTGCCAGGACTTATTATGTTGGTGAAATTAGCGAAAGTGAAAAAAAATTAATCAATACTACATATGAAGCACTATTAGTAGGAGTAGAAAAGGCCATTATTGGAAATAGAATTGGAGATATAAGCAATGCAATACAAAAGTATGTAGAAGATAAGGGTTTTTCCGTAATAAGAGACTTTGTAGGTCATGGTGTTGGTAGAAAGCTTCACGAAGATCCTCAAGTTCCAAACTTTGGAAAAGAAGGTAAAGGTCCAAAGCTAAGAAAGAATATGACTTTAGCAATTGAACCTATGGTTTCTATGGGTGATTTCAACGTTCAGATTCTTGAAGATGGATGGACTACAATCACTGAGGACAAAAGTAAAGCAGCACACTTTGAATATACAATAGTTGTTACAGAAGAAGGACCTGAAATTTTATCTGGATCTCCAAATCTAAAGCCCTAATTAATAAAAGGGGGAATATTATGGCTAAGAAAAAAGATGTAATTACAATGGAAGGAAAAATATTAGAATCTCTTCCGAATGCAAGATTTCGTGTTGAGTTAGAAAATGGTCACGAAATTTTAGCTCATATATCTGGTAGAATGAGAAAAAACTTTATAAGATTATTACCAGGTGATAAAGTTACCGTAGAAGTTTCAATATATGATTTAAATAAAGGTAGAATAGTGAGGAGAGAAAAGATTAAAAGAACTGATGATAACAATAACTAAGGAGGAAACTATTATGAAAGTTAGAGCATCAGTAAAAAAAAGATGTGAAAATTGTAGAGTTATTAGAAGAAGAGGAAGAGTTTGGGTTGTTTGTGACAAAAATCCAAAACACAATCAAAGACAAGGTTAATAAAGGAGGTATATAGATGGCTCGTATTTTAGGTGTTGAAATACCAAATAATAAAAAAATATTTGTATCATTACAGTCAATTTATGGTGTTGGAGAAAAAACAGCTTATGATATTTTAAATGCTTTAGAAATAGATCCTGAAATGAAAACTAAAGATTTAACAGATGATCAAATTTCTAAACTATCTCATTACATCAACGAAACATATTTAGTTGAAGGTGATTTAAGACAAGAAATAAATAAAAATATCAAAAGATTAATCGATATTGGATCTTACAGAGGAAAAAGACATAAAGCTAAGTTGCCTGTTAGAGGTCAAAAAACTCATGCAAATGCAAGAACAAGAAAAGGTCCAAGATTAACAAAAATAAGGAAAAAATAAGGGAGGTTAACTGAATGGCTAAAAAGAAAGCTAGACCAAAGAAAAAGAAGATATCTGTTGAAAAAGGTGTTGTTCATATAAATTCAACGTTTAACAATACAATAATAACATTAGCTGATCCTAATGGAAATACCGTAACTTGGTCAAGTGGAGGAAACGCTGGTTTCAAAGGCACTAAAAAAGGCACACCTTATGCATCTCAGCTTGCAGCCGACAAAGTAGCAAAAGAAGCGATGAAATTAGGAGTTAAAAGAGTAGATGTAGAAGTTAAAGGGCCAGGTTCTGGAAGAGAATCTGCAATTAGATCAGTTCAAGCTGCTGGTTTAACTGTAGAAGGAATTAGAGATGTAACTCCTATTCCTCATAATGGATGTAGACCTAAAAAGAAAAGATTTTAATTAGAGATTTAAAGGAGGTTAACAATAATGGCAAGATATAGAGGCCCTCTTGAAAAACTTTCAAGAAGAGAAGGAATCAATCTTCTTTTAAAAGGGGAAAGAAGTTATTCAGAAAAGTCATCAGCTGTTAAGAGAAATTTTGCTCCTGGACAGCATGGTAAAGAAAATAAAAAATTAACACAATACGGAAAACAATTAAGATCAAAACAAGCAGTAAAAAGAATCTATGGAGTTTTAGAAAAACAATTTAGAAGATATTTTGAAGAAGCTGCAAAAAAAGAAGGTCAAACTGGTGAAATTTTAATGCAAATATTAGAATCAAGATTAGATACAGTTGTATTTCAAATGGGATTTGCAGTAAACAGAAGAACTGCCAGACAAATGATACGACACGGCCATATTTTGGTAAATGGTTCGAAAGTTGATATTCCTTCTTACAGAGTTAAAGAAAATGATACAATTGAAGTTAAAGAAAGTAGCAGGAATATTCAACAAATTAAAGAAGGTGTTGATTTAGCTGAAAGATTAGGTAGAACACCAGCATGGATCGATGTTAACAAGGATCAATTTAAAGGGATATTTGTTAGAATACCATCAATTGATGAAATGGACGTACCTGTTGATGTACAGGATATTATCGAACTTTATTCAAAATAATATTTTTGTTTTGGATATACTAAAGAGGATCACCTCGTCCAAAATCAAGGAAAGGAGGTGTACCCGGTTAAAATAGTTTAATCCGGGGAAGCATATGGAATTATTAATTAAGCCAAACAAATTTGAATTGGTTGAGGAAAGGCAAGAAAAAGATTATAATTTTTCAAGATATGAATTATATCCTTTAGAAAAAGGTTATTCTATAACCATTGGCAATGCTTTAAGAAGAGTGTTATTATCTTCTATACCTGCAATGGCGATAACAGGATTAAGAGTTCCAGGGAAATTACATGAATTTGATACCATAGAAGGTGTAAAAGAAGATCTTTTAGAAATAGCTCTTAATTTAAAACAAGTGCAAATAGCTGCAGAAAATATTGAAGAAATTAAAGAGTTAGAAGAACCAGTAACTTTTAATGTAAGCAAAACAGGACCTGGTGAATTACTTGCAGGTGACATTGACACTCCTGCTGGTATTGAGATAGCTAATCCAGATTTTGTTATTGCAACAATTACTAAAGATATTGAAGTTGAAATGGAACTATTCGCTGAACCAGGTAAAGGATTTATACCTTCAAATGAATTAGATCATCCAACAGATATAGAATATATCTTTATCGATGGAGTTTTTAGCCCTGTTACAAAAGTTAATTATCTAACTGAAAATATTCGTGTTGGTAAAAGGACAGATTACGATAAATTGATTTTGGATATTTGGACTAAGAAAAATATCACTCCTGAAGAAGCTTTAAAAAAAGCTACAGAAATACTAATGGAGCACTTTCTTTTTATAACTAAACTTTGGAAAGATACAAACATTCTTGAATCGCTCGAACCTGTCCAGGATATGGGTGGAGCTGAAAAAGAGGAAGAATCTGAAGATTCTGAATCAAACATGTTTGGTCTTTCTACTGAAATTGTTGAAACATCTATAGATAATTTAGACTTAACAAAAAGAGCTAAAAATTGTTTAAAGAGAGAAAGGATCAACAATGTTGGTGAACTATTAAATAAAACTCCTGAAGAATTAATGAAAATTAAAAACTTTGGAAGAAAGTCTCTTGAAGAAATAAAAAAAGAGTTAGAAGAAAAATTTAATATTGAATATGAAAAATTGTATGAGGAAGGGAGGAACTCTGAAGAATGAGACATAGAGTAAAGAGAAATAAACTCAATAGATATGCTTCACATAGGAAAGCCCTTGTTAAAAATATTGCCAGAAGTGTTTTTGAAGAAGGTTCAATAGTAACAACTACCGTAAAAGCTAAAGTTGCTAGAACTTTGGTAGAAAAAATAATTACAAAGGCAAAAAAAGCTAATGCTGCAGAAAATCCAGTAAGAAAAATGGCTTTAAGCAGAGAAATAAACAAAAATTTCAACGATAGAAAGTTAGTAGATAAAATCGTAAATGAAATTGCTCCAAAATACCAAGATAGAAATGGCGGATACACAAGGATTTTGAAAATAGGTTTCAGAAGAGGAGATGCTTCTGAAATGTCATTATTTCAATTATTACCTGTAGACGAAAAGTAATTTTTTTAAATATGAGAAGGGGGTTATTATAACCCTCTTTTTTTACATGAATAAAGATTTATCAAGTCAAAAATTTATTTAATTATGATACAATATTAATAGTAGCCTTTCCATAAATTTCTTTCCAAATTCTTCAATAAAAACTACGGAGGTGTGTTTTTTGTCAGATAACACAAAAAAAGATGATATTAGAGCTGTTGATTTTGATATAGCCAAACTTAGTGAAATGACAAGAAAAGAATTGTATAACTTTGCAAGGCAGTTCAATATATCAAATTATTCAAAAATGACTAAGAATGAACTTATGTTTTCAATATTGAGAAAGCAAACTGAATCGATAGGTTATTTTTTCTATGAAGGGGTAATAGAGATACTTCCAGATGGATATGGCTTCCTTAGAAATGTGGATAATTCACTTCTACAGGGTCCTGATGATGTTTATGTTTCTCAATCTCAAATAAGGAGATTTAATCTCTTCACTGGAGATGTTGTTGCAGGACAAGTTAGACCACCAAAAGAAGGGGAAAAATTTTTTGCCCTATTAAGAATAGAAGCTGTAAATTCACAAAAACCCAGTAGGAGTAAAGATAGAGTCTCTTTTGAAAATCTAACTCCAGAATATCCCACTAAACTGATGGATCTTGAATATGAAAATGGCCCTGTAAGTTCAAGAATAGTTGACATATTTTCACCTATAGGATATGGACAAAGAGGATTAATAGTTTCACCTCCCAAAGCGGGTAAAACTACTTTGCTAAAAGATATTGCCAATTCTATTGCTAAAAATCACCCTAACACAAAAAGATATGTATTGTTAATGGATGAGAGGCCTGAAGAAGTTACAGATATTAGAGATACTGTAAACGCAGATGTTATAGCTGCTCCATTTGATATGGATCCAAAAAATCAAATAAAAGTTTCTGAAATGGTTTTGAATTTGGTAAAGAGACAAGTTGAATTTGGGCATGATGTAGTAATACTTATGGATAGTTTAACAAGATTTGCGAGAGCTTATAATTTACATGTACCTTCTAGTGGAAAACTTTTGAGTGGCGGTGTTGATCCTGCTGCTTTGACATTCCCTAAAAAATTCTTTGGTGCAGCAAGAAAAATACGTGAAGGTGGTTCATTAACAATTATAGCCACAGCATTAGTTGATACAGGATCAAAAATGGATGAAGTTATTTTTGAAGAGTTTAAAGGGACTGGCAATATGGAACTTATCTTGTCAAGAGAAATTGCAAACGACAGAATATTTCCGGCCTTGAATATTAAACAATCTGGGACAAGAAAAGAAGAACTATTAATTGAAGAAGATAAATTAAAAAACATTTTTGTTTTGAGAAAGATAATTAATGATCTTAACAATAAAGACGCATTAGAGTATGTTTTAAACATATTCAAAAAACATAAAACAAATGAAAAAATGTTTAAAGCTATAGAAAAGCAAAAGATATAAAAATATTTTTTTGGGGGGACAGCTATGCTTTATAAAAAAACATATTTAGTCGATGATCCAGTGAGTAATTTGTTTTTAGTTCATGGATTGGGAGAGTATTCAGGTAGGTACATTGATTTCATAAAAAAATTAAACGATTTGAATATCAATGTATATACTTTTGATCTACCAGGACATGGTAATTCTCCAGGTAAAAGAGGTGATATCAAAAGTTTTTATGAAATTTATTCTTTCATTGATGAATTTGCACCTGATGACTTTATTCTTTATGGGCATTCTTTAGGTGGATTAATTAGTGCTAGATATAGTGAAATGAATTTAAAAAAGCCAAAAAAATTGATTTTATCTTCTCCAGCATTAGGGGATATTGCACAAAAGAAGTTACTTTTAACAATAATGTCTGTTTTCCCTTCTTTAAGTTTTTCTAATGGTATACCACCAAAAGAAATATCAAGCGATGATACAGAAAATAAAAAATATATTGAAGATCCAATGATTCACGATAGAATAACTGTAAGAACTGCAAAGCAGATGTTTGATGAAGCTGAAAAGGCTTTAAAAGAAATAAAAAAAATAGAAATTCCAACAATTTTGCTCTATGGTGAAGAAGATAAAATCATTAACAAATTTGAATACGAAAAAATTAATAATGATAAGATAAAAATATTCAATTTCAGACTTGGTAAACATGAGTTGATGAATTGTAAATATAATTCTGATAAGTATTTTGAAAAAATTAAAGATTTTATAATATAGAAGATCGGGATAAAATCCCGATTTTTTGAATGATTGGAGATGAAATTTTTGAAATATACAATTTTTAAAAATCCTTATATTTTAAAAAGTGCTGATAGTGAAATAAAAATTAAATCAATT
Organism: Geotoga petraea; assembly: GCF_900102615.1. Lineage (NCBI taxonomy): Bacteria > Thermotogati > Thermotogota > Thermotogae > Petrotogales > Petrotogaceae > Geotoga > Geotoga petraea. Next base: position 260,291 of record NZ_FMYV01000001.1, read on the forward strand.
GTTTTAAAAGATGATGAAATATATGAAATAATGGATTTTCAAGATATACCTCAAGAAATAATAAAACAATCAAAAATAATAGATTTACAAGATAAATTGGTACTACCTGGGTTTATAAACACTCATTCACATTCGGTAATGTCATTTTTTAAAGGTATGGCTGATGATGTTGATTTTGAATCCTGGTTATATAAAAATATGCTGCCAAGAGAGGAATTATTGAATGAAGAAATGGCATATTGGGGAAGTTTGTTATCCCAAATGGAAATGGTGAAAAATGGCATAACTTCTTTTGCAGATATGTATATGTTTACTGACCAAATTGCAAAAGCCACAATAAAAACGGGGATGAGAGCTTTTATATCCAGAGGGCTTGCTTCTGATAATGACGAAGAATGGAAGAGAAAAATAAAAGAAAATATTGATACAATAGAAAAATATAATGGTTTTGAAGATAGAATAATTATAGGGTTTGGACCTCATGCACCATATACAGTTTCTGAAGAACATCTAAAAGAAACAGCAAAATTAGCTGAAAAGTACAATACTCACATTCAAATACATCTTTTAGAATCTAAAAATGAGAATTACGATTTATCATACATAGAAAAAACCCATATTTTTGATGTTCCGGTGATTGCTGCACATTGTGTTCATGTATCGGATGAAGATATTAAAATACTTTCAAAACACGAAGTAACTGTTTCTCACAATCCATCCAGTAATTTGAAATTAGGAAACGGAATGATGCCTATGAAACAAATGTTGGAAGAAAATATAAACATAACTGTTGGTACAGACGGAAGTGCAAGCAACAATTCTTTAAACATACTGAAAGAAATTCAGCTTTCTTCTCTTTATTATAAATCTAAATATAAAACCGATAGCATAAAAAACGAAGAGTTTTTGAGAATGATGTGGGAAAATGGAGGGTTTGCATTTAATCAAAAAATTGGTAGACTGGATGAAGATTTTAAAGCCGATTTGATAGTAGTAAATTTAAATGCTCCTGAATTCAAACCATTTGATTTACAAAGGCTCAAATCACATATACTTTATTCCATGAACACTTCTAATATTGAAGCTACCATGGTTGGTGGAAAATGGATATATAAAGATTATGAGTTTGTTAATATAAAGGAGGATGAGGTGTATGAAAACTTTAGCGAATGTTATAAAGAAATGGAAAATTCTCTTAATAATTAACCTTTTTTTAGTTTCTACACTGTCTTTTTCTGCAAATTTTGAAGAATATATTGAATTCAATCCTGCTTTATATGAGGTAAAAAGTAGAGAAATTACCTCTGAAAGCACTTTTTTACATTTTGAACTTCCAGAAGAAACAAGTAAAATGACCATTTTATTGGAAAGAAACAATTCAACCTATAAAATTTACATTCTTAATTTCAAAAGTATATACAAGTTAAATAGCTTCTGGTATAATTTTGTAGAAGAATTATCATCGGAGTTTAATTCTTTTTTATCTACAATACCGGTTTTTTATGGAAGATATAATGGCCTTTTAGACGAGGATGTTTTATATAGTTGGTTTATAGGTATTGACAAAAATATGTTTGTGATAATAGGTCCAGACAAAAATATTGTAGAAGATTTAAAATATAAGGTTGATAAATTTAGGTGATTTTTAGTGAAATACTATAACAATTTAAGTTCCTATTTAAAAAAAAGATATGGACAAAGAGTACAGAGATTACCAATAAATGCCGGGTTTTCTTGTCCAAACAAAACTGGAGAAAAAGGTTTTGGGGGTTGTATTTTTTGTGAGAAAACAGGTAGTGCTTTTTCTTCAACCAGTGCGGATGTGTCAATTTCAAAACAGTTAGAGTTAATGATGAAAAGATATGAAGGCAAGGCGTCAAAATACATGGCTTATTTCCAATCTAACACAAATACTTATGCAAAAGTTGAAAAACTCAAAGAATTATACGATCATTCACTAATATCTGAAGACATTTTGATTTTGGATATATCCACAAGACCAGATTGTGTCGAAGAAGAAAAGTTAGATTTAATAGCTTCTTACAAAGAAAAAGTCGATGTGTTTTTGGAATTTGGAGTAGAATCAACCAATACAAGAACTCTATCTTACATGAATAGAGGACATTATCTATCAGACGTCATAGATGCAACATTGAGAGCTAAAAAGAGAAATATAGAAATTATATACCATTATATTATAGATTTTCCTACAGATGATAAAAACGATGTTGTTGAAATGGCTAAATTTGCTAATGTAATGAAAGTTCAGGGAGTTAAATTACATTCACTCTATATCACAGAAAACACTGTTTTGGGCGAAAAATATAAAAATAATGAAATTAAAATTTTGACTTTAGAAGAGTATGTTGAAAGGATTATTTTATTCCTCGAATATTTAAACCCTGAAATAGTAATTCATAGATTAGCTGCTGATCCACCAAAAAATGGTACCTTACATGGTAATTGGGGAAAAAGGAAAATAGAAATTATAAATATGATAGACAAAGAAATGAAAGAAAGAGGAACATATCAAGGTATAAAATACAAAGAGTAGAACGATCGATCGCAATTTTTTGAGGAAAGTCCAGACTCCATAGGGCAGGATGCCAGGTTAAATCCTGGAGAGAGAAATCTCTGGTATAGGGCCATAGAAATCAAACCGCCTTATATTAGGCAAGGGTGGAAAGGTGAGGTAAGAGCTCACCAGTGTCAGGGTAACCTGATAGCTTGGTAACCCCCATCTGGAGCAAGACCAAATTTGAAGGTGAGTTGCCCGCTCGTTAACTTCAAGGTGGGTCGCTTAGATAGATGATCGATTAATACAGAATCTGGCTTATAGTTCTACTTGAAAAATCCCCCCTAAAAAAGGGGGGATAATATTTTAGTAACTTAAATTAAGAGCTCTGTTTTTAATTTCTTTTTTTATGGTATTAATGAAATCTTCTATTTTTACATCGTTGATATTTTTATTGTTTCGTGTTCTTATGTTTATTGTGTTTCCTTCGGCTTCCTTTTCTCCATAAACAATCATATAAGGGATCTTTTTCATTTGTTCTTCTCTTATTTTATAACCAACTGTTGCATTTGTTGTGTTAAGACTAACCCTTATACCTTCTGATTTTAATTTGTTTGCAAACTTTTCAGCTTCTTCATTGAATTTTTCAGATACGGATATAATTGATACTTGTTCTGGAGATAACCAAGTTGGGAAAGCACCTTCAAAATTTTCAATGAGAATCCCAAAAAACCTTTCAATTGAACCAAATATAGCTCTATGCAACATAACTGGTCTTACGTGTTCATTGTTTTCATCTATATAGGTTATATCGAATCTCTCTGGCATTTGAAAGTCGAGTTGTAGTGTAGCACATTGCCATTTTCTTCCCAGTGAATCTGTAACATAAAAATCTATTTTAGGTCCATAGAAAGCACCGTCTCCGTCATTTATCACGTATGGGACATTTTTTTTCTTTAAGGCCCCTTTTAATGCATCTATTGCTTTATCCCAAGTTTCTACATCTCCCATATGATCCTCAGGCATAGTTGAAAGGTTTGCTTCATATTCAAAACCAAAGGTGGAATATAACTCTTCTGTTAAATCCATCACACTAACTAATTCTCTTTCTATTTGCTCATTAGTACAGAATATGTGCGCATCATCTTGAGTAAAGTATCTAACTCTAAATAACCCATGTAATACCCCACTTCTTTCATATCTGTGCACTTTTCCAAATTCAAACATTCTAATTGGTAGGTCCCTATAGCTTTTCATATCTCTTTTGAATACGACAATATGTCCAGGGCAGTTCATGGGTTTTACAGCCATTTCAACGTCTTCTTTTTCGGTAAAAAACATGTTTTCTTTATAATGATCCCAATGACCAGATTTATGCCATAAATCAACATTCATTATTAAAGGAGTTTGTACTTCAAAGTATCCATATTTTTCGTGAATTTCTCTTGAAAAATTCATCAATTCACTTAGTGCCCTTGAACCTCGTTTTAAAAAGAAAGGCATACCAGGAGCTACTTCTGGATCAATCATGAAAAGTCCTAATCTTGGCCCAAGCTTTCTGTGGTCTCTCTTTTTAGCTTCTTCTAAAAAAGTTAAGTATTCATCTAATTCTTTTTTCTTTGGAAAAGCTGTTGCATAAATTCTTTGTAACATTTTATTGTTTTCATCACCTCTCCAATAAGCTCCAGATACAGATAAAATCTTGAACTGTTTTATAAAACCAGTTGAAGGTAAATGAGGACCTTTACACAGATCAACAAATTCTCCCAACCTGTAAATACTAACCAAATCATCATCAATGTCTTCTATTAACTCTAATTTATAAGGTTCATCTTTGAAAAAATCTTTGGCTTCCTCTTTAGAAACTTTTTCATGAGTTATTTCGTAATTTTCTTTCACAATTTTTTTCATTTCTTGTTCTATTTTTGGAAAATCTTCCTCGACTATTTTTTCTTCAAGATCAAAATCATAATAAAAACCATTTTGAATAACTGGGCCAATGGCTACTTTGACTTTATCATGTCCATAAATTCTTTTAACAGCTAAAGCCATTATATGAGCCATTGTATGTCTATAAATTGTAGGGGCTTCTTCATCTTTTAATGTTATTATTTTTAAAGAAGAATTTTCATTTATCTCTGTGTCCAAATCGACTAATTTTCCATTTATTAAAGCACCTATTGAGTTTCTAAATAATCCTTCAGAAATAGACTTTGCTATATCTGCAGGAGTTACACCTTTTTCGTACTCCTTTAAACTACCATCTGGTAATTTTACTTCTATCATTCGTCATCACTCCTGTCTTCTTTGTATATAATATATGGTTTTAAATTTAATATATTTTTTAAACACTGTTTTTTATTTTTATACATAAACTCTATTGTGTTATAATTTGCATAAATTAACAGTAAATTTTGAAATATCCAAACTGGTATATTTGTATTTAAAAAATAAATCATCAATAAAAAACCCACTGATAATATCAACGAATATGCTATTGTATTTTTTAGCGTCCTGTCTTTTAACTGTTCATTGTACAAAATATAAATACCTGTAATAAAAATAAATTGCGTTAAAAAGTAAAAAACTATGGTTAAATAGGAATTATTCCCACTAATATTCGCATCTGTAAAACTGCTAAACAAAGATAGCAGGAAAAAAACAGAATATATCTTGTTGAAAATCATGGAATCCCTCCAATATATTCAAGATTAAATATCTACTTTTTCTAACCTTTTCGACAAATCTCTTTCAGTTAAAGCATCTATTAATTCATCGATATCCCCATCCATAATCGCTTCAATTCTATGAGTAGTGTAGTTAATTCTATGGTCCGTTACTCTATTTTGAGGAAAATTATAAGTTCTTATTTTTTCACTTCTATCTCCAGTACCAATTAGAGATCTTCTTTCTGTGGTTATTTCTTTTTTTTGCTTTTCTAATTTTTGCTCGAAAAGTCTAGTTCTTAGAATATTCATGGCAGTATCTTTATTTTGATGTTGCGATCGCCCGTTTTGACAGGTGACTACTATACCGGTGGGTTTGTGAGTTATTCTAACAGCAGAATCTGTTTTGTTGACATGTTGACCTCCTGCTCCACCCGCCCTATAAGTATCAATTCTCAAATCATTATCGTTTATATGTACATCTATATTTGTAACTTCTGGGAAAACAGCTATAGTTGCAGTGGAGGTATGGATTCTTCCAGAAGATTCTGTTTGAGGGACACGCTGAACTCTATGTACCCCAGATTCATATTTTAATTTTTCATAAACATTCTTACCTTTTATTTTCAAAACAGCAGTTTTAAGACCACCAATTCCATTATCTGTCATATCCAATGTTTCATATTTCCAATTTTTCCTTTCAGCATATCTAATATAAAGCCTCATCAATTCTTGAGCAAATAATCCAGCCTCATCTCCACCAGCTCCCGCACGTACTTCCATCATGATATTTCTATCATCATATTCCCCTTTTGGGACCAAAAGTTTAACAATCTCTTTTTCCGATTTATTAATATTATTTTCTAAGTCTTCTTTCATAGATCCATATTCTTCATCAGAAATATCATTTTGTGTATGCATTTCATGGAGAGCTTCTAAATCTTCCAAATATGTTTCATATTCAGAATATTTTTTATTCAATTCTGTTAAATTGTTATGTTCTATACCTAATTTCTGTAATTTTTCTGGAGAATTTGCAGTTTCTGGATTGGCAAGTTCTTTTTCTATATTTTTAAGTCTGTTTTTTATTGTTTCTTTGAAAGTCAATAAATCCAATTATAATCCCTCCATTTTTTATTTAATTATACCATAATAGTGAATACTGTTATATAAGAAAAGAAAAAATAATTGTAAATTATAATTGTTATTTTATAGTATTATATAATACATGAAATCTTCTCGAAGAGTTTACAAAAAATTATTTTCATTTAAAAAAATAAAAAGTAAAATAGAAAGAGCCGAGGTGATAACATTTGTACAATGAAGAATTGAACAGCGAAAAACTTATTTTCGAAATAGATAAAATTGAAAAAAAATTAAATAAAGAGATTGAAATAACAGATTGGAGGGAAATTGATACATTAAACGACACAGCAAAGGTGATGTCTCCTGTTAATGTTGATTTAGAACTAAAAAAAACTTCTAAAGGATTTGACTTGAATGGAGAAGTCAATACAAAGTTGATGATAAATTGTTCAAGATGTTTAAAACCTTTTGAGTTTGATATAGTTAGTGAAATCACTGCATACTACATAAATAAAGAATTCGAGAAAGAATTAAACAAAACAGAACATCTTTCATCTTTAGAAAATATAATTTACTATAAAAATGACTCTATCGATTTGACAGATAGAGTTATAGAAGCTATAATATTAGCTGTGCCGGAAAAACCTTTATGCAAAGAAAACTGTAAAGGGTTATGCCCTATTTGTGGTGAAGATCTTAATGAAAATCCTGATCATTCTTGTGAAAAGGAAGAAGTAGATCCGAGGTTAAAGGATCTTTTAAAATTGATTGAAAAAGAAGATTAAATTATACATAAAATATCGGAGGAGGTAATATAAATGGCTACACCAAAACAAAAACCATCCAGAGCGAGAACTCACAGGAGAAAAGCAAAATTTTATTCAGCAATTAAGGTGAACGTTGTGAAATGCCCTAGTTGTGGAGAACCAAAATTGCCACACAGAGTTTGTCTAAATTGTGGGCAATACGGTGGGAAACAAGTACTTGAGATTGGCGAATAAATATGATAAATAAAATTGGGTTAGACTTATATGGTGGCGACAATGCACCCGAATCAACGATTCAGGGTGCAATTTTTGCTTTAAAAAATGGAATTTTAAAAAATTCTGAACTATATATTATTGGAAATTTAGAAGATAAAACTGTTTTCCAAGGGCATGAAAACGTTCATTTTATTGAAGCTGAAAATACTGTGACAAATGAAACAAAACCTACACAGGTAATTAGATTGAAGAATTCTTCTATATACAAAGGTTGTGAAATGTTAAGAACTGGAGATTTAGATGCTTTTGTATCAGCAGGTAACACAGGCGCTTTGTTGAGCGCTGGTACTTTTATTGCTGGTAGATTAGAAGGTATAAAAAGACCAGCTTTGGCATTGGCTTTACCTGGTAAAAATAATAAGCCGAGAATATTGGTAGATGCAGGAGCAAATTCAGAAGTTAAAGCTGAACATTTTTATGATTTTGCAAGAGAAGGAATTGCATATGCAAAATTTATGGATATCAAAAATCCAAGAGTTGGGATTTTGAATATTGGAACCGAAGAAGAAAAGGGCACTTCTACGGTTAGGGATGCAGCGGAAATTTTGAAAGAGAAAGAAGATATAGACTACGTTGGTTTTGTAGAAGCAAGGGAAATATTTGGGAACAATTTTGATGTTTTATTAACTGATGGTTTTACAGGTAATAATATATTAAAGACCATAGAAGGAACAGCGTATTATATTTTGGATGAATTAAGGTCTACTGTTAATAAAGGCGGATTGCTTACTAAAATAGGGGCCTTGTTAATGAAAAAATCTCTTTATTCTTTAAGATCAAAAATTGATTATAGACAATATGGTGGGACTTTCTTTTTAGGGGTTAATGGGCATTTAGTTAAAGCCCATGGTTCTTCTGATTCAGAAGCTATTTCAAATGCTATATATGTTGCTCAAAAAGCTTCTTCAGAGAACTTAGTATCAAAAATAACCCTTTAACGAGGAGGATATCAAATTGTGTGGGATAGTAGGATTCGTTGGAAAAGAAATTAAAATAGAAGATCTCATAACAGGTTTAAAAAAATTAGAATACAGAGGATATGACTCTGCTGGAATCGCTTACAATAATGGTAGTAAAATTGAAATCGAGAAAAAAGAAGGAAAAATAGAAGTTTTAGAACAGCATCTTCATGAAATTATGAAAAAAGATATAAAATCTGGGTTAGCTCATACAAGGTGGGCTACTCATGGTGCAGTTTCTGATATAAATTCACATCCACATTCTGGGCAAAAAGATGAGATTGCAATAGTTCACAATGGAATTATTGAAAATTATCAAGAGTTGAAAGATGAATTACAAAAAAGTGGCGTGAAGTTCAAATCTGAAACAGATACAGAAGTGATAGCACAAGTACTTGAAAGAGAGTACAATGGTGATTTATTCGATACGGTTAGAAAAGCAGTAAAATTATTTGAAGGAGCTTATGCAATTGGTGTAATGCATAAAGACGATCCTAACACAATAATTGCAGCCAGAAAAGGAAGCCCCATGGTAATTGCGAATAATGGGAAAGTTTCTATATTAGCTAGTGATGTAACTCCTATTCTTAAATATTCGAGAAAAGTAGTATTTTTAGATGATGGTGAAATTGTTAGATTAAAGCCTGATGGTTATAAAATATATAATCTTGAAAATGAAGAAATACAAAAAGAAATTATAGACATAACATGGGATGAAACGCTTGCAGAAAAGGGCGGATATGACCATTTTATGGAAAAAGAAATAAATGAACAACCTCAGTCGATAAAATCTGCGTTGGCTGGAAGAATAGAAAATGGATATCCAACCATTAAAGAATTGGATTCAATAAAAGATTTTATCAAAAATGATCTTGAAAAAATCTATATAGTTGCTTGTGGTACAAGCTATCATGCTGGTTACTCTATGAAATATTTTGTAGAAGCATATTCAAACATAAACATTTCATTAGAGGTGGCTTCAGAATTTAGATATATGAACCCACATGTCGACGATAAGACTCTTGTGATAGCAGTAAGTCAATCAGGAGAAACAATAGATACTTTAGAGGGAATAAGGTTAGCAAAACAAAAAGGAGCTCATGTGTTAGCAATGAGTAATGTTGTTGGCTCAACTATTCCTCGAGAATCACATTCTGTTGTTTATATGAACACAGGGCCAGAAATAGGAGTTGCAGCAACAAAAACTTATACTGCTCAGATATCAATTTTATATGCTATTGCAGCACAAATAATGAATTGGAAAGGTTATTATACTGAAGAAGTCAAAAAAATAATAAGTGAATTAGAATTAATACCTGATATTTACAAAGAAATATTATCTAAAAAAGATCATATTTTAGAGCTGGCAAGAGAGTACACTCACTATAAACACATGATGTTTATTGGCAGAGGTTTTGGATACACTGCATCATTAGAAGGTGCTTTGAAATTAAAGGAAATCAGTTATATAAATGCAAATGGATATCAAGCTGGAGAATTAAAACATGGACCTATAGCTTTATTGGACGAATCTTTTCCAGTTTTTGCAATAGTCCCTTTCAATGGTTTAAGGGAAAAAATGATTAGCAACATAATGGAAGTAAAGGCAAGAAAAGCAAGAGTAATTGCAATTAGCACAAAAGGCGATGAAAAAATAAAAAAAATAACGAATGAATATATAGAAGTTCCAAAAACTTCTGAGGCTATTTCTCCTTTGACAGTTGCTCCAGTTACACAATTGTTTGCTTATTATGTAGCTATATTGAGGAATCTTGACCCAGACAAACCCAGAAACCTTGCAAAAAGTGTAACTGTTGAATAGGAGGTGTGATTTTGATAACAAAAGATCAGATAAGAAAACATGTTGAAGCTATTAAAAATCTATTGGACGACAAAGATGCTAATAATATAACAATAATAGATATGGAGAAAACAGCATTGATGGTAGACTTTTTCATAATTGTAACAGGAAATTCAGATACACACATGGCTGCTTTGAGGGATTATGTGATACAATACCTAAAGGAACAAGAACTGCCAATTGTTAACTACGATAAAGGTAAAGGATATGACTGGATGACAATTGATGCAGGTTCAATTTTAGTTCATATTTTCTCTGAAAAAGCAAGAGAATTTTATGATCTTGAAGGACTATGGGCAGAAGAAGAAAGAATACAGTAAATTACTCACAACTTTTTAAAATTTTACCTCGGTGTCTAAATATTAGACCGGTGAAAGTATGAAAGTTGGAGGCAAAAACCAAATGGAGGTGTATTTTTAGTGTCAGTAGTAAGTATGAAACAGTTGTTAGAAGCAGGTGCTCATTTTGGGCATAGAACAAGAAGATGGGATCCAAAGATGAAACCATATATTTTCACCGAAAGAAAAGGTATTCACATCATTGATTTACAAAAGACTTTACAATCTATTGATGAAGCTTATAACTTCGTTAGAGACAAGTCAGCAGAAGGTGCTGATGTTTTATTTGTTGGTACAAAAAAACAGGCCCAACAAATTGTAGCTGATGAAGCTAAAAGATGTGGAGGATATTACGTTAATAACAGATGGTTAGGTGGTTTATTGACTAATTTCAAAACAATCAAAAAAAGAATTGATAAACTTGAAGAATTAGAAGAATACATAGAAACAGAAGATTTTGAAAAATTGCCTAAAAAAGAACAATCAGCTATTAAGAGACAATTGGAAAAACTAGAAAAAAACTTGGGCGGTTTAAGAGGATTAAACAAAATGCCTGAAGTTATGTTTTTAGTAGACCCTAAAAAAGAAGAGATAGCTATTGAAGAAGCGAATAAATTGGGTATTACTACAGTATCTATGTTGGATACAAACTGTGATCCAGATGTAATAGACTATGTTATTCCTGCAAATGATGATGCAATAAGAACAATCATGTTGATCACTTCTAAAATAGCAGATGCTGTTATAGAAGGTAGAGAAGGAAGAGCTGACAACTTAGAAGAATCTGAAAATTCAGAACAGAAGACAGAAGAAATCCCAGAAGAAATAAACAAAAAATTAGAAGCAGAAGACAAATACGAAGAATTTGTTGAAGATATTGAAGAAGAAGAAGAAGAGTAATATTAAAATTAAATAACATTTCCGGCCGCATATCTGTGGCCGGATTTTTAATAAGGAGGCCTCATTATGAAGTTTTACATAAAAACATTTGGATGTCAAATGAATGTGAATGAAAGTGAGATAATGACAGGGTTATTGGAAAACGAAGGACACGAATGGACTGAAAATCCAAAGAATGCCGATGTTATTCTAATCAATACCTGTTCAGTAAGAGAGAAAGCTGAAAATAAAATGTATGGAGCTATAGGGAGTCTTGGAAAAAGTAAAAAAGATGGTAAAAAAAATGTAATTATAGGAGTTGGAGGATGTTCTGCAGAAAAAGAAAAAGAAAAAATATTGAACAAATTTTCTACAGTAGATTTTGTATTTGGGACCAGAAATGTAACAGATATAGTTGATTTGGTAGAAAGAGCCAAAAAAGGTAAAAGATTTTTAGATTTTAGCGACAAATTAGATGATTTTACAGCTCACTTACCAATAAGGCCATCAAGCAAGCACCATGCTTGGATTACAATAATACATGGCTGTAATAAATATTGTACATACTGTATAGTTCCATATACAAGAGGTTTAGAAAAGAGCAGAAAAATAGATGATATACTTACTGAAGCGAAAAATTATTCTGAAAAAGGCTATAGAGAGATAACTTTTCTCGGTCAAAACGTAGACTCCTATGGGAAAGATTTTGGGGATAAAAAACCAAAATTACACCTTTTGATAGAAGAAACGTCAAAAATGGATAACATAGAAAGAATTTGGTTTACAACATCTTACCCAACAGATATAACTGACAAATTAATTCAAACCGTAAAAAACGTTCCCAAGGCAGCCAAATACTTTCATTTACCAGTTCAAAGTGGTAGTGATAAGATATTAAAAAAGATGAATAGAAAACATACAAGAAAAGAATATATTGAAATGGTTAAAAAAATTCAAAGCGAAGTTCCATATGTAACAACTACAAGTGATTTTATTGTTGGGTTCCCTGGAGAAACAGATGAAGATTTTATGCAAACTGTAGATTTAGTGAAACAGTGTAGGTATGATAAGATAAATATTGCAGAATACTCCCCCAGGGAAGGTACTATTGCAGAAAAATATATGGAAGATGATATACCAAAACATATTAAAAACAAGAGATTTCAGTATCTTATGAATATACAAAAAGAAATTAACAAAGAAGAAAATTTAAAATATAAAGATCACATTCTTAGGGTTATTCAAGAAAGTAAGACTAAATCTGGGAAATTCCTTGGGAGAACTATAAACAACAAAGTCGTTATGTTTGATAGTACAGAAAATTTAAAAGGGAAATTTGTAGACGTATATATAGAAAGAGTTTCTGCAGGTCCTTTGTATGGTAGGATAGTTAAAAGTGAAATTGAAGAAGACTTTGAAAAAGAAGAAAACTATTTAAAGGAAGTATTTGGATATTAATAAAATGAGTTCTCGTTGAGAACTCATTTTATTATCTTTGAGGTTTATTAAAGCTGTCTATTATTTGTTGAGTTAAAGGCTTTAAACTTGTTTTTGCTATGCTCTTTGAATATTCTGCGTTAATCATTTCATTAAACCATTTTTCGGTATTGGATTTCGGAATTAACCTATCTTCTTCAAATAGGGGATTTTCATTCATTTGATTTAAAATTTTACTAAAAATACTACTAACAAGTTGTTCTGAAGTTTCTTCAATATTTGTATTTGTATAAGAAATATTTGTATTGTAAACTGCACCTATCATCTACATCACCACTATTTCAGCATATATATGTGGTTCTATTGCTTCTATAATAGAAATTATATCTTGCGGAAGAGCGCCTGCAGCTTTTAAAGCTTGGATTAAATTTTGGATATTTGCTTTTTGTTCTCCAATTTTTCCATTTTCAACACTTATAACAAAATTTCCATAGCTAACCGTGAAATCTTCTATCTCTATATTTCCCCCAAGAACTACTGTTCCAGTTCTTTGGTTGATGATAATTTTTGATGCTTGATCAGGTTTAACTTCGATTTCTTCAAGCATAGCTAAAAAAGAAATGACATCATCTTTGAACATTGCCGGTATTTCAACTTTAATCGAAGCAGCGTCTTGTGCTTTGGAAATATCTCTGGATAAAGTATTATTTATTGCCATGGCAACTCTTGAAGCAGTTGTGAAGTCAGGTGCTTTTAAATTAAGGGTAACACTGTCTTCGTCGATAATATTTGAAGGAATCTCCCTTTCTATTATTGCACCTTCAGGAATTGAGCCAACAACTTGGTATTTGTCTTGTAAATTTGAACTATTATTTATATTTGCCCCACCTGTTAGAACATTTCCTTGAGCAACTGCATAGACTCTATTATCAGCCCCATACAACGGAGTTTGAATTAAAACACCATTTTCTAAAGAATCAGAATCACCAATAGCAGCAACATTAACATCCAATCTCATTCCTTGCTTATAAAAAGGAGGTATATCTGCATAGACCATTACTATTGCCGTATTATCTGATTCTATTTGTTGAGTTAAATTAATACCCAAGTTATTAATCATATTATCCAACATTTCAGAAATAACTTCTCCACCGTCCCCGGTTCCATCTAAGCCAGTTACTAAACCAATTCCAAAAAGTTGGTTATCTCTTGCACCTCTGAAATTTGAAATATCTTTAAGTCTAACTGATAAAACTGTCAAACTTAAAGCCATCAAAATTATAATAATCAATTTTTTCTTCATTTTAAAATCACCTCATAGAATCAAAAAAATACGTTAGATATACCTGATAAAAGCCAAGAAGTCCAAGATGGTTCTGAAGGATCCTGTTGAAAAACGATATCACCATCATACCAAATTTTTGCATTTGCTATATCAGCAGAATTTACAACTCCAGATCTATCTATTGAATTTTCCGATATAAATCCTTCAATAATCATTTTTTGTCTTTTATTCCCTACTTTCAATTCTTTTTCGCCTCTTAATTTGTATAAACCATCTTGTTTTTCTGTGATTATTGATGATATTAATAGGCTGACATTTGCCTGTGAAGAAGATTCTTCGGTTTTATTTTGAACATTTAAATCATTTGGATTAGTTGAGCCCAAAGGCAAAAAGTTTTTTAAATCTATGCCTCCCAAAGTGTTAAAAACAGAACCAAGTGTATCTAAAGAAGCTCCTTTATAATCATTAACATCGTCGCTTATAGAAAAATTTGGGTTTTCTAATACTTGCACAGTTATAGTGTCTCCAACTTCATAATTTGTGTTGTATGTATAAATAGATTTATTATCTTCATTCCAAAGTGATCCTGAAAAAATCATAATGGAAAATTCCAATAAAATTATAAATATACTTAATTTTTTAATATCACTCACCTCCCAAGTTTACAAAAACTGAGGGACCTTTTTTCAAAATTCCAGAAACCATTTTACCAGTTTCTATATTTTTTACAGTTATATTATGCTCGTATGTTCCATTTTCTGTTGCTTTACCTAATGTATGTATGCTAATACCACCAATATTGACAAAAATATTTACCACTTCGCCTTTAAAAACATCTGGGATCATTTTTAAATATGTTTTGTTTATCGGTTCATCTTTATGGAAAATTTTTGTTGATTCATATTTTTCAAGAAAAATATCCCCGTTTGATACTGTTTCAAAATTAAATTTAAGAATGTTTATTGTAGCTTCGTAAGTGTTCTCTGTAGTGAGCTTTTCACCTGTTGATATAATATCTTTTGAAATTAAAACAGATTCAAGCTTTTCAACAATGATTTTTATAGAAGAAAATTTATAAATATCTTCTGTTTTATATTTTAGAGAAATAAAAACATTATCTTTATTCAAAAAACTGTTGACTACTTTTATTTCACTCACATCAAATACATTGGGTAAATTTTCATAACCAATTATCGTTAAATTTGGATATTCTCTTTGCATAAAAGAATTCAAAAAAGGTTTAAAATCATAAAAATTTTCATAAGTTTCATTATTTCCCCTTTTTATTAAGATTTCCTCTGACTCAAATTGCAAATCATAATCATCATAATAAATGTTTAGAAAGGGTGTTATAAGATTTGTTAACTGATCTTTAGAATATTTTACCTCTTGAGTATTCAAAAATGTGATAGTTCTATCAAAAGGAATATCAGAGAAAAAATCTTTTAGAGACAGCCTATTGTCGTTTGTTATAACAGAACTTTCTATTATAAATGTGTTTGAGAAAATAAATATTAGAGATATCAGAAAGACTAATATCATTAATTTATTTTTCAACTTTTATTACCTCTTATCTTTTTAAGTTGGAAACAGTTTGTAGCATCTGATCTGATGTTGTGATTGATTTTGAATTAATGTCATAAGCTCTTTGAGCAACTATCATATTTACCATTTCTTTTACAACTTCTACATTTGACTTTTCCAAATAACTTTGTCTTATTCCACCAAAACCATCTTGGTCTGGTATTCCTTCTACAGGATCACCAGAAGCAGGAGTTTGAGCGTATAAGTTATCGCCTAAAGGTTTTAAACCAGATGGATTAGAAAACCTTACAAGACTTATATTCCCAAGGTTTTGTATGTTTCCATCGGCTAATTCAACACTTACAATTCCGTCTGTTGAAATATTTATTCCTGTGGCATTTTCTGGGATGACCATATTTGGAACCATTAACAAACCATTGCTGGTTACAAGTCTACCATCAGCATCTCTTTTAAAAGAGCCATCTCTTGTATAAGCAATTCTTCCATCTTGCATTTGAACTTGAAAGAAACCGTCACCCATTATTGCCATATCAGTGGATACACCTGTTTCTTCGATGTTCCCTATTGTAAAAATTCTATTGGTAGCAGCTAATCTCGTACCATGACCAATATAAAGGCCTGTTGGTAAGGTAGAATTTTGAGCTGTTGGAGTTCCAGCCTCTCTAACAGATTGATATAATAAATCTTGAAATTCGGCTCTTTGTCTTTTGTAACCTGTTGTATCAACATTTGATAAATTATTTGATATGATATCCAATTTTGTTTGTTCTGCATTCATACCAGTTGCAGCACTATAAAGAGATACTAGCATATTTTAACCCCCTTAAATATTTTGAGCAATTTCGCTTATTTTTGCGTTTAAACCATCATTAGAAGTTACAGCTTTCTGTAAAATATCGAATTTTCTATTTGCATTAATCAAATTAACCATTTCATTTAGGGCGTTTACATTAGATTTTTCTATTGAATATTGTCTCAATGTAAAATCTTGAGCTTCAATTTCATCTCCCTGAAACAGTGTATAACCATGTTTTGTGTGGTTTTCTAAGTCTACTACATTAATATATTCATTAGTATTGTTTATGTTTCCATTTCCGTTAACAAAAAAATCTTCGTTTACTTCGATTCTTTCATTATCTACATTTAAAATGTAATCTCCTGAATTGTTTACAAGGTATCCTTCTGAATTTCTTTTAAATTCTCCATTTCTGGTGTAAAAAAATTCTCCATCTCTTTCAACTTTGAAAAACCCCTTGCCTTCTATGGCAAAATCATATTTGTTACCAGTATCAACTATTTCTCCTTGAGAAAAAGTTGGAGAAATATCATCTAAAACAGTTCCTGCGTAGAGATTACCTAAGGTTTCAAGTTTTTGCTTTTTTTGGTTATAAGAACTTATTTCTCTTTCATAAACAGCTCTAAAAGAATTAATATCTTTTTTATACCCAGTTGTATCAACATTAGCTAAGTTATTTGATATTGTATTTAGATCTGCTAATGAGTTCAGCATGCCATTTCCAGCAAAATAAATTCCTCTCATTTTTAATCCTCCTAGAATTATTCAACATTGACTCTGTTTAATAATTCTACATCTTCAAGCAAAATTCCTGTTCCTTTTGCACAAGATAGATGAGGATCTTCTGAAACACTAGTATCTACAGATATTTTCTCAGTTATTAATTTATCTAAACCTCTAATTCTTGAAGCTCCACCTACCAAAACAATTCCATTTTGGCTAACATCTGCAGCCAATTCAGGGGGAGTTTGTTCTAATACATTTTTAATCTTTAATATTATTTCGTTTAAAACAGGTTTTATAGCATTATATATATCTGTTGAATTTATTTTTATTGTAGAAGGTAAACCTGTTTTTATATCTTGACCTTTTATATCCACCTCTATGTCTTCTTCATTTTCATAAGCTTTACCTATTTGAATTTTTATTCTTTCAGCAGTAGAGTCTCCAATCAGGAATCTATAATGTTTTTTTATAAATTTTACTATTTCTTGATCCATAGCTTCTCCAGCAGTTTTTATTGATTCTGATTTAACACTGCCACCCAAGGAAATCACTGAAATATCGGTGGTCCCACCACCAATATCTACAACCATATGACCGTTAGGTTCTGTTATCTTCATGTTAGAACCTATAGCTGCAGCTAATGGTTCTGAAACTAAATAAACTTTTGATGCGCCAACTCTTTGAGCAGCTTCTTTTACAGCTCTTCTTTCAACATCAGTAGTTAAAGCAGGAATACCTATTATCAATTTTGGTTTGGAAAAACTAACTCCTTTTTTGGCTTTCTTGAAGAAAAATCTTAAAACTTCTTCTATTATCATAGGGTTTGTGATTACACCATCTTGAACAGGTCTTATGACTTGTATTTGATCGGGTGTTTTACCAATCATATTTTTAGCTTCTGTACCTATAGCTATTATTTTTTTCTTTTTTTTATCTACTGCAACAACTGAAGGCTCTTCTATTATTATTCCTACACCTCTTTGATATACAACGAAAGTTGCTGTTCCAAGATCAATGCCTAAATCATGTCTTGACATAAAAATACCTCCCGGTAAAAAATTATTTTATAAAATCATTTATGTTTTCTGAATTTAGTATAACATCAAATGTATCTTTGTTTTTATAACTGTATTCTGATATTATATTTCTATTAAAATAATACCAAAACAACCACGGATCTTTTATTTCGTAACTAAAATCATTTTTCGGATTTTTCAATGCTATGTTTTCAACTAAAACATTTTTGTTAGAAAATTTGGATTTATCCACTGTATATATTTCTTTTTTGCTTAGTTTATATCCTATATTAGGGTTATTTAAATAAATTGAAAGGATCAACACGGCACTGTTTTGATCCTTTGTTTTTTTAATCTTTTTGGAATTTACTTTTCCTTTCATCTCATTGTATAATGACTGAGTAGTAAGCCTTTCATCCACTAAAAATAAATTATTTGAGAATTTCTTTTTTATTTCTATGGCTTTATCTATTGTTTTAAAGCTTTGCTTCGAATAATTAAAAGACATTGATTTAGGTAATCCAAAAACAATAACATCATCTTTATTAAGTTCTTTATCAAAAAATGAAATCAAATCTTTCCTATCAACTGTTGTATACGGAGATGCAATTTTAATAATTTCATTTGCTTTTGCAATCCCGCATTTTTTATCTCCATAATCAATTCCAAAGTAATTCATTTTTTTAACAACTCCTGAATTATATCAAATTCAAGTTTTTCAATTTCAAAATCAATTGCAGTTTGATTTAACTCTGTTTCTATTTTTTTAGCATCTTCACTACAAAAAGTTATTATAGGAGCACAGCTTTCTAAAATAGACTTTGGAGCAGGGTATATTTTAGAAAATATACCCTTTTTATCTAACATTTTTTTTATTGATATTAATTTATAGTTTTTAATTATTAAAACACTATCCAGATCTAACGTCGTTTTCATCTTAACCATCTCTATTTCTTGAGTTAGTTATATCGTTTTTTAACATTTCCATAAAAGCTTTTGTATCAACATTTTTATAAAAATGAGTAGTTTCTTTTATTAAAGCATTATCTATAATACTCTCTTTATTTCTCACAGTTTTATGTAGTGATTTCAAGTTAAAATCCTCAATTATTTCTAATTCATTAGAATTATTTATCAACAAACCAGAGTCTAAAAGTTCATCGATAACAACTTTCCCAAATTCTTGGTCTCCTTTAAAGAGTTGATCAATAAGCTCATTTTCTTTTTTTATCTTCTTATCTCTTATAAAATCATAAGTTTGTTTTAAAATATTACTTGAAGGATAAACTCTTGAATAATCGTACAATAATCTTGTTTTGAATTTATCATCATATCCGAGAACTATGTCAAGTGGTCCTTTTTTAGAATTCCAAGATGAAAATAAATCTATTAGTTCTAATCGACTTTTTGGTGGGTCCAATAATATAAAAATTGGGTTTTTATTATGATTTTCCAAGGGTAACCCATTATTTGAATAAGAAGTAATTAAGATATTTGAAGGATATTTTTTTATGTTCTCTCTAGTAATCAATTTTGATGAAAAATCCATCGTATGGTTAAACTGTTTAATTCCGTCATTTATGAAACCAAATTTTTCTTTTAAAATGTTGGATAAAATATCCTGTTTCCTTTTGTCGTTAAGAACGATTATTTTTTGTTTTGGTTCTTTTAGATATTCTTTCAAGACCAACATCAAATTTTTCTTTTCTTTAATTATTTCATAATTTGATACGTTCACATTGGAAACAAGAGTTTTAAAGCCAGCTCTCTTAAAAAATTCTTTTAAACTCGTGTGAAATAAAGTACCAAAAACTGATATGTTATTTTTTTTGTATACAATGTATTTTCTGAACTCCTTATATTCTCCTACATTTTTAATTGCATTGTGGGAAATTGAATAATAAGGCTCATCAATTATTATTTCAAATTTGTCAGAGTTAAATAGTTTTGCATTATGGAAAAAAGCAGGTACTGTCAACATAATGATTTTTTCTTTATTAATAATGTTACCATTCAATCTACTCTTTTTGTTGTAAAAAATATTATTTGGTGAAATATAAGAAGACATAATATTATAAGTATGTTTCATAATAAGATGAGAAGAAGATATTATAACTACTTTTTTGCCTTCTTTTAAGCTATCTAAAGTTTTTTTGAGAATTGCTGCGTATTTTAATTTACTTGGCAAAAACATTGCTATTTTCTTTGCATTCAAGTTTCTTTCTATTACTTCCATTTTAGAGAGCTTAAATAATTCATCTTTTAAAAGAGTGTTTGTATCCAGGTTTTCAGATTTTTTATCAAAAGATTCATTATTCTTCAATTCCAAATCTTTTAAATAAAATTTTAGAAATTTGTGTTTGAGATTGTAAGAATATTCTTCTCTAAAATTGCCTACTATATCTATATAGACACTATTTGGATTATTATATCTTATATCTTTAAGTTTTGGTGCTAACCCGTAACCAATAATATCCATTATAAAATCTTTTTTATTTCTCATTTTCCCAGCAAAACTTTCTACCGCATTACCAAAAAACTTCAAGTTATCCGCTCTAACATTTTTCATTAAAAAAACTGGTTCAGGGTTTTTATAGCCATATGGTTCTAACTGAGCTATTTCATCAAAAAAATTTGGCCATATCTTGTCTATTTCCATATCAATGGTAATTTCGTTAACTGGAATAGAATTACCGTATATTTCTTTATAAGAATTATTTATGGAATCTCTTAATTTTTCAATATTTTCGTTACTCAAAGAAAAACCAGCAGCCAATTCATGCCCACCAAATTCGTCAAAAATTTCATCTTCTGAACTTTTTTTGAATATATTCATAAGACTTATTCCTTGAAGGCTTCTTGCAGAACCTTTACCATAATCTCCTTCATCTGAGACCATTAAAACTGGCTTGTTGAATTGCGATGAAAGTTTTGAAGCTACAATGCCAAGAACCCCAAGGTGCCAATTTTCTCCATGAAGAACTATTACTTTATCCTGTTTATATTCTGGATTAACATCAATTAAACTTAAAGCAAAAAGGTAAATTTCTTTTTCTTTGCTTTGCCTTTTTGAATTTAATCTTATCAATGCAGAAACATTTTTATCAATTTCTTCGCTATTTTCAGAAGTTAGAAGTTTAAAAGCGGTAAAAGCGTCAGCCATTCTACCGGCTGCATTTATTTTTGGGGCAACTTTATATGCGATTACGTGAGATTTTATTTCAGAAGGTACAATTCTCAGTTGCTTTAATAAAGCAGCAACACCCTTTGTAGGATTTGTTTTAAGTTTTTCTAAGCCCCTTTTTACAAAATATCTATTCTCTGACAACAAAGGGACTATATCTGCTATAGTACCTATTGCCACTAAATCAATAAGGGTATAAGGGTCAAAATCAGATTTTAAATATTCTGTCAGAGCCAACAAGAATTTAAAAGCAACCCCTACACCTGCCAATCCTTGAAAAGGGTAATCTCCATCTTTCCTTTTTGGATTTATTGTTGCATCTGCTGGAGGTAATATTTCTTTCTGTTCGTGATGATCAGTAACTACCACCTTCATACCAAGTTCTTTAGCATATTTAATTTCATCTACAGAAGTTATACCGCAATCAACAGTTATAATATTTTTGAATCCTTGTTTATATAGATCGTCTATAGCTTCATTGTTAAGACTATACCCCTCATCCATTCTACTGGGAATATATGCGTCAACATCAAACCCCAGTTCCTTTAACCCCAAAAACAAAGTTGAGGCAGCTGTTACTCCATCTACATCATAATCTCCAAAAACTACAATTTTTTCTTTATTTTCCAATATTTCAGATAAAACCTTAACTCCTTTTTCCATATCTTTTAGTTTAAAAGGATTAATCACTTGATTTTCATTCGGATTTAAAAATTTTTGAGCTTCTTTAACGTCTGTTATTCCTCTTGTTACCAATAATTTAGATATAAATTCTGAACAACCTAAATTATCAGATAGGTTTTTAGCTATTTTTAAATTTTTTTGATAATCCGAATCTTTTGGGTCCCAAAAGACCCTCCAGATATTTTTCATATAGCCCTCTCTCCTTTTTTTCTTTTTGTATATATTATACTAAAATAATGTTTAAATAACAATAAGAAAAGGCGGCTATAATTTTAATTAAAGTGATCATTTTTTTGCATAAACTGTTAAAAAAGAATTTTGGTTAATTTTCTTGATTTCTTTTATTGTAAAAAATTTTTTATCTTTTATGTTTTCGTTATCAAAGATATTTTTCTTACCATTAAAAACAACAGGTTCAATAGTTAGAGAAATTTCATCTATTAGACCGTCGTTTAATAGAAAAGTATTTATAGTTGGCCCTCCAAGCAATAGAGTTCTTTTGTATTTGTTTTTTTTAATGAAATTAGTTATATTTTCTTTTGAATAAAACGAATAAATTAAATAACCTTCGATTTTTTCAAAATGTTTATTCAAAATAAGGCACGGTTTGGATTCATACAATTTTTTATTCAAAATAAATGTTTCCCGACTAATTATTAAGCTGTCTGATTTTTCAATTTCAGATTTGAGATAATCAAAATCTTCTTTTGAATTCCATTTTTTTCGATCTTTTTGGTTTACAATTCCGTTAAGAGATTGAACCATGATCATTTTTATAAACATAAAATTCCCCCTTTTGGTTTTAATGAACCATACTTCATGATATAATTTACTTGAAAATATTATACAGGAGGAATGTTAATGAAAAAAATTGCAGTTATAACTACTGGTGGAACAATTGCCATGACTTCAGATCCTATTTTAGGAGTTATTCCATCAGATAAAGTCAATAGAAAACTAAATGAAATTCCAGAGATAGATGATATTGCCGAAACAAATTTAATAGAATTTTCAAATATACCAAGTCCACATATGACTCCGAAGAAAATGTTTGAGTTATCAAAACTTGTTAAAAAAATTATAGATTCAGATGAATATGATGGAGTTGTAATAACACATGGTACGGATACTCTTGAAGAAACATCTTATTTTTTAGATTTGTTAATAGATAACAAAAAACCAGTTGTTATGACGGCTGCCATGAGAGATTGGAATGAACCTAATACAGATGGGCCAAGGAATCTAATAGCTTCAATTAGGGTTGCAACAAAACCTGCTTCAATTGAAGAGGGCGTTTTGGTGTGCCTTAATGATGAAATACATGCTGCAAGAGAGGTTACAAAAACTTATACATCAAATGTAGCAACTTTTGATTCCCCTGGTTATGGACCGTTAGGTATTGTTGATAATGACACTGTTATTTTTTATAGAAGATCTCTACTAAGAATGCAAATAAACACTGAGAAAATAGAAGATAGAGTGGCTCTTATAAAAACGTATACCGGAGATGAGGGAGAGATAATAAAAGAGTTACCAAAATTAGGTTACAAGGGTATTGTTATAGAAGCTTTTGGCAGGGGCAATGTTCCAGAAGGGGTTGCAGATGCGCTGCAAGAAGTAATAGAAAAAGGAATACCAGTCGTGTTGGTGTCAAGGTGTTATAAAGGAAGGGTTTTAGGGGTTTACGGATATAAGGGTGGTGGAGCAGATTTAAAATCAAGGGGTGTCATATTAGGCCAGGAGATTTCTGGACCTAAGGCGAGAGTTAAAATGATGGTAGTTTTAGGGAAAACTAATAATAGAAATATCATCAGATCATATTTTGAATCGAAATGAAGGAGATGATTCCAAATCATTAAAAAAATAGGATTAGTCTCTTTGATATTATTTATTTTTGTAAATCTTTTTTCAATGAATTTGGAAGAGATCTATACTTTATCGTATAGAAAAGAGACCTTAAATCAGAGTTGGGCTGAATTGCTCAATTATATAGAGAAAAATGAATATACAGAAAAAGTAATTGAATATGGAGAAATAATTTCTGCAAAAAAAGAGCTTTTAAATAATTTTAAAAATTCAAATTTTATAGATCATATATTATCAGAAGATCTATCAAAGTTCTTATCTTCTCTTTCTGTTTTAAGTGAAAATCTTTCGATAAATGAGGAAAATACAGAAAATATATTAATAATTTTTCCCTATCTAATACGAGATTTGAACGAAATATTTATTAAGGGATATATAGAGGAAGATTATTATAAATCTCTGTATAGATTAAAAGGACTAAAAGAAAAGTTAAATGTTCCTAATTTTGAGGCTTTTTTAAATAATATGGTTAAAGAGGTAATGAAAAATTCAGTCTATTTGGATCAAGAAATGAAAAATTTTGTAAAAGAATTTATTCCAAACAATATATTGGCAAATATTAACGAGATTATAGCAGAAAATAAATTTTATTTATCTGAAGAAAACTTTGTAAGTGCTTATAGACTTTTAAATTTTTTAAACGATAATAATGTCATCAGTTCAGAGAATTTAACGGTCTTGAAGAAACTTGAATCTTATTTTAGCTTGAAATCCAGGTTGACTGACATGAATAATAGAGTTTATTTTTTAGAAAAATCCGAAATGAATACTTTTATAAAGGACATATATCAAACAGGTATAAAATTGTCTGAAATGAGTTTAGAGAATAGTCTTTTAAAAGACTTGTATTTATCTTCTATAAAAACTATGAACAATAGAATGAATACTGTAAATGAAAATATTATAAGTGATATAGATTTTAATAAACTAATGGGGATTTTTGGTAAAGACATCGAAAATGAATTGATTAAGTTGAGTAGCAACTTGGAATTAACCGAACAATCAACCGATATAAGAAATGTAGAAATTACAGAAGAGTCTACTGATCCTGTATTGCTTGAAACTGTGCAAGAAGTAGAAAGCAAAACTAATAATTTTATGGTATATGTGTACTTTGCGATAATTGTAGCTTTTGTATTATTTGTTGTTTTGATTTTTGAACTTTTTCCAACCATAAAAAAAGTTGATTTTTTATGTAAGATAGGATTTGGTAGATATGCGTTAAGAATTTCGGAAAAACTTGTTATGAAAGAACCAAACAATTATAAGAGTTATATGGCAATGGCAAAATCTTTTGAAGCTATAGGGGAATATAATTCATCTATATCTTCTTATAAAAAAGCCATGAAATTAAAAGAAAAGGGTGAAATAGATTGATAATTATATCGTCTTCTCAAAGTGATGTGTACATAATTTATAAAGGTAATAAAAGTATTATTAAAAAGATAAGTGGGAGAAGTTCTGGATCTAAAATAGTTTCAGCAGTACAAGAAATATTGGTATTAAATAATAAAACTTTAGGCCAAATAAAAGAATTTGGAATAGATGTTGGTCCAGGATCTTTCACGGGTATAAGAATAAGTATAGCAGTAATTCAAGGATTTTTATTTGGTAGAAATGATTATGAATTGAAAAAATTTTATTCTTCTGATGTTTTGGGTTATGGTTTTTTAAATAAAAAAATAGCTGTGTTGAATAAGGCAAGGGATGATGCAGCATATGTATCTTTATATAATTATGGTGTTAGAGTTTCAATGCCAGAAATGATATTTGGTAAAAATTTAGACGGTATTTTACAAGATAGAACTTTGATAGGTGCGCAATCAAAACATTTTAAAGATAAATATTTACTGAAAAATGAAATTTTAATTCCAGAAATATCTATTGATAATTTTATTTACGCTTTTAAAGTTGGTGAAAAAATAAATGCGGAAGATTTAGAACCACTTTATATACAAAAACCAATTGCTGTTGAAAATTATGAAAAACAAAATAATAAGAAAATTGAAGACATATAAAAAATAAGCTCAAAATCGAAAGATTTGAGCTTATTTAATTTTAATATATTTATCCAACAATAAATGCACATAAAAACCAGATATTAAAGATAAGCTGTAAAAAATTCTTATTTCTATTTTAAACTTAGTGTTAAGTAAAAAAAGTATTATCCCTATTATTATTCCTGTATGTATTTTATGCCAGGCTCCTCTGTGACGAGTTAGAGAGTTAAAAACAATACCAAAGGCATATCCTAAAATAATACCTAAATAGATAATAATTATATTATATATCAAAAAATCGTCTATGTTTGTTATATGTCTTAGTAAGTATTCGTATTCAAACAAATAATAAACAGAAAAAATAACAATCAGTATTCTAAAAATTTTGTTTATAATAGATAAATCGTGATCAACATCTGGCAAATCCGTTCCTATAACAAATAATAAAAATGAAAATATCAACTCGTTGTTATTGAATAAGGGATAATGATCGAATAATAAAGTAAAAACTATAGAAAAAACTAAATAATAAACTGGAAATAACAATATTCCAGATGTTATATGATGTTTGAAATTTGGCATATAATCCCCTTTCTCATAAGCTATATAAAAAGGGAGCATTTAAGCCCCCTTTATTAAATGTTATAAATCATTTTTAGAAGATGCAATTTCAAAAGTCAAAGATTTTAAAGAAATCACGAAATCAACATCTTCTACCTCTATGTCTTCTGGAGCGTATATAGAGGTAGGTGTGAAATTTAAAATACCCTTAATACCACAATTTATGAGCTTATCTGTAACTTCTTGAGCAGCGTTCACTGGAACTGTAAGAATAGCTATTTCAATATTGTTATTTTTTATTCTTTCTTCAATATCGTCTATTTTTTGTATTGTTACACCAGGAACTATCATTTGACCTACTTTTTTTTCATCAACGTCAAAAGCAGATACTATTTTAAATCCATTTTTTTCAAGGCCTGCATAATTTGCTATAGCAGAACCAAGGTTACCTGCTCCAACAATTGCCACGTTCCAATTCTTTTTCAGCCCTAAAATTTCTTTTAGTTTAAAAGAAAGTTTATCAACATTGTAACCTACACCACGTTTACCAAACTCTCCAAAGTAAGATAGATCTTTCCTTACTTGAGAAGCTTTGATTCCAAGAAGATCTGCCATTTCTTTAGAAGATGTTTTATCTACGCCGTTGTCTTTTAACTTAGTTAAACATCTATAATAAATAGCTAGTCTTCTTATTGTTGGTTTAGGAATTTTTGGAGTTCTCACAAAATCACCCCTCTACTACTATATTAACTAATTTTTTTGGAACATAAATAGTTTTTATTAATGTTTTTCCTTCGATAAACTTTTGAACTTTTTCTTCTTTTAAAACTATTTCTTTTATTTTTTCTTGAGTTGAGTTAGAAGGAACCTCAACTTGTCCTCTGAGCTTTCCATTTACCTGAATTATTATATTAAGCTCATCTTTTTTAAGAGCCTCTTTGTCAACTTCTGGCCATTTAGATTCGACGATCAAATTTTCATTACCCATCTCATGCCATAACTCTTCAGCAATATGTGGAGCAAAAGGTGAAAGCATGAGAACAAAATCTTCAGCGACTTCTCTTAATAAATTCAAATTCCATTTGTTTTCATCTATTGAATTAATATATGAGTTTAACTCATTTGATAATTCCATCATAGCAGAAATAGCAGTGTTAAATTGGAAATTACCTTCAATATCTCTGGTCATTTTTTGTATCATAGAGTGTAATTTCCTTCTCAGAGATTTTTCTTCTTTTGTTTTAATTTCTATTTTTACTTTATCAAGAGAAATACCTTTAATTTTGTCTATGAATAAATAATAATTATTCCATAGTTTATTTAAAAATCTATAAACGCCTTCAACACCTGAATCATTCCATTCAGCATCTTTCTCTGGAGGTCCTATAAATAAGACATAAGTTCTTAAAGTATCAGTTCCGTATTTCTTAATAATTTCTTCTGGTGAAACTACATTTCCTTTAGATTTAGACATTTTAGCACCATCCTTGTATAACATGCCTTGAGTGAACAGGTTTTTGAAAGGTTCGTCAAAATCTATGAGATCTATATCTTTCAAAAATTTAGTTACAAATCTCGAATACAATAAATGCAAAATAGCATGTTCTACCCCGCCTATGTATTGATCAACAGGTAACCATTCGTTTACATCATTAGAATCAAAGATCTTGTCTTGCATGTTTGGGTTTATATATCTTAGATAATACCAAGAACTATCTACAAAAGTATCCATTGTATCTGTTTCTCTTCTTGCAATTCCACCACATTTTGGACAGGTAACGTTGTTAAATTTTTTGTGGTCAACTAAAGGGCTTTTTCCAGAAGAGTCGAATTTGACATCTTTTGGTAATTCAACTGGTAAATCTTCTTCGGGTACTGGAACTGTTCCACAATTATCACAATATATTATAGGAATTGGAGTTCCCCAATATCTTTGTCTTGAAATTAGCCAATCTCTAAGTTTAAATTGTACTTTTTTAGACCCTATCTTTTTATCTTCTAACCAATTAACTATTTCTTTTAAAGCTTCTCTGTTTGACATACCATTGAATTTGCCAGAATTCACCATAAAACCATCATCTGTGAAAGCTTTTTCTAAACGGTCTTCACCATTTTTAGCTTTAATTACTCTTCTTATATTTATATTGTATTTTTTTGCAAACTCAAAATCTCTTTCATCATGAGCTGGGACAGCCATTATAGCCCCAGTACCGTATTCATAAAGGATATAATTAGCTACATAAATAGGTATTTTTTCGTTGTTAACTGGGTTGATTGCATAACTTCCTGTGAAAACCCCTTCTTTTTCTGCACCTTCAGCAGATCTTTTAAACCTATCTTGAATGCTGATTTTTTTCAAAAATTTCTGCATTTCTTCTTTTTTGTTCTCTTTTGTTAAGGAATCTACTAAAGGTGATTCAGGAGCAACAGCCATGAATGTAACTCCCCATAAAGTATCTGGCCTTGTAGTGAAGACTTTAATTTTTTCTTCACTGCCTTCAACAGCAAAATCTACTTCAGCACCTACACTTTTTCCTATCCAATTTTTTTGCATAATTTTAACATTTTCTGGCCAATTTTCCAGCTTATCTAAATCGGTTAAAAGTTTATCTGCATAGTCCGTTATTTTAAAATACCATTGATTTAGTTGTTTTATCTCAACATCAGTATTACATCTTTCACATTTCCCGTTAACAACCTGTTCGTTTGCTAAAACAGTTTTACAGCTTGGACACCAATTAACTGGTGCATTTTTTTTATATGCAAGTCCCTTTTCATACATTTTTAAGAAAATCCACTGAGTCCATTTGTAATAACTTTCTGAAGAAGTCATTAATTCCCTACTCCAATCATAACTAATACCTGTGGATTTTATTTGTGTTCTTATAGTTTCGATATTTTTTAATGTCCAAGTTTCTGGATGAATATTACCTTGTTTAATAGCTGCATTTTCTGCAGGTAATCCAAAAGAATCATAACCAAAAGGATGAAGAACATTAAAACCTTTCATTTTTTTGTATCTGGCTACAACATCGCCTATAGTATAATTCTTAACATGTCCCACATGAATTGTTCCCGAAGGATAAGGGAACATAATAAGGTTATAAAATTTTTCTTTGTCACTATTTTTTTCAGCTTCAAAAACTTTTTTATCTTCCCACACTTTTTGCCATTTTTTTTCAAAGTCTTGTGGTGTATATTTTTCCTTCATTTTAATACCTCCACTATGTTATTTTATATTGTTAATTATACCACAAAAGCACATTTTCACAAAAGAATTAATCATCAATTGCCAGTTACTGTAGGTATGTAAAGATTTAGGTCTTCTGATAAATTATCAATTGCAATATCTGGATGTTTTAAGATTCTGGATTGTCCGGTTTCTTTTATCAAGAAAAAAACTCTTGAAGGATCTCCTGCTTTAAAAGATCCATTATAAGGTACTTTGAAAGTATAACTTGTTTCAATTTCAGGTTCTTTAAAAAAGAAGAATTTGTTTTCATTTAAACCAGGGCTTATGTTTCCCTGGAATATATAGTGATTGCTATCTCTAAAAGAAACCCAAACATCTTCATGTCCAGTTATATATAATTGAATATAACCGCTATCATTACTACCCTGAAAATAAGTTAAAATTCTATCCAAATCTTCCATTTGGTTTTTAAGAAACTTATTAGAAACTATATACTTTTCAACTAAACCGTTGGGTTGAAAGTATGTATTCATCTTTTCTAACTCTTTTTCAAGCGAATTTACCCTTTCGTTTAGCTCAGCACTAAGCCGATTTATCTGGCTTTCTGTATTTTTTTTGAATATTGTCATTCTTATTTCGGTTCCAAGTGCCAAAAGCAAGGCAATTATACTGATAATAATCAATATTATTTTTAACTTCAAATTGCACCTCCTGTAAACATACGAATTTTTTCATATAACTCTTGTTTGTCATTGACAATTCTTTTTATTTTTTGTATAGTGTTATCCACTTTTTTTCTTTTTATGTTCAATTTTTTTGATATTTCTTTGTAAGTATAGTTTTCAAACCACAAATCTATTATTTCTTTTTCATCGTTGTTCAAATCTTTAACACATTGTTTTATGAAATAATCGTTTAAAATATCAGGTTCAGTTGATTCTGGAGCTTCGATATAGTATTCAGAATTTTCATTGAAGTCTTCAAAAGTATTTTCTATATTCATAGCTTCGGTCAAAACCTTGTTTTTTTGTCTATTTAAATAGGTTAAAAAAGATTTTATTTCACTTGAAATATTTAGGTAAGCAAAAGTTGAAAATTTACTTCCAGAATTCTCTTTATAGTTATAAACTGCTTGCATTAGCCCTACATAACCAATTTGCATAAAATCTTCAAAATCAGCCCAAGCTCCATAGTATTTTGATACAACAGATTTAACCATGGGCTCAAATTTTTCTAAAATCATTCCCATGGCTTCCATGTCTCCAACCTTTGATAATTTTACCAACCTGTTAACATTTAATCTTCGCATAATATAATAATTTCTATTCATTAAAATTCAATCCCGTCTTATATAACTTATAGTGATATTTTATCATCAATTTATAAAAATATAAAAAACCCCCACAACAAAGTGGGGGGAATGGAGCGAAAGACGGGATTCGAACCCGCGACCCCTTGCTTGGCAAGCAAGTGCTCTACCACTGAGCTACATTCGCAAAAATATGGAGCAGGTGATGAGACTCGAACTCATGACCTCCGCCTTACCAAGGCGGCGCTCTGCCGACTGAAGCTACACCTGCACAAACATCAAAAAATATTATACTATAATAAAATTATTTCGTCAATAATAATTTTAAAATTTTTCTATTATTTCGATTTCATCGTTATTTTCAAGAAACGCTGCATTAGCTTCATCTGTATCAACGTGAAACTCTAAAGCATATTTGTCTGATACTCTAACTAAAACATCTTGGAAAATTAACTTTCTTCCGTCTTTATTAGCCAAAACTGAAACCAAATCTTTGTCTTTTAATCCATATTTTGCTGCATCATCTGTGTGCATGTGAATATGTCTTTTTGCTATTATAACTCCTTCTTTCAATTCTACTTCGCCTTTTGGACCAACTAACTTTATAGAAGAACTATCAACTATGTCTCCTGAATCTCTTACAGGAGGGTTAACTCCCAACTTAAATGCGTCAGTTCTTGAAACTTCTACTTGTGTGGCTTTTCTTGTAGGTCCAAGAACTCTAACTCTTTTGATCGTATTTTTTGGGCCTACTAAGTCAACAGTTTCTTCTGAAGCGTATTGCCCCGGTTGACCTAAATCTTTAATAGGATTAAGTTGATAGCCTCTTCCAAAAAGTTTTTCAAGGTCTTCTTGAGATAAATGTAAATGCCTATTCGATACTCCTACTTTTATACCTGGTTTTTTTGTAACCATAAAAACACCTCCGTTTATCTGATTTTTGGTTTTATCATTGATTTTCTTATATAAATATTTAATTTTTTTGGTTTTTTAATAGTAATAACCAAAGGACCTCTTTTTACAGAAAGCCACCCAAATCCTGGTATAGAAAGATCGTAACCTTCTTTAATTGTTAACTTTTGTTCGTTGAACTCTATTTCATCAAAATTATAATCATCAGTATATGGTGGGAAAGTCACGTCTCTATTTTTCATAACGTCTTCTATTTTTTCAATGTTTGTTTCATGTACAGATATATTGTTTGAAGCAAAAACTGTAAAAATAGGTTTTAGATCACCTTCTCCTCTTTCCTCAACAATAAAATAAACCAGTGAACTTATGAAAAAGACCCTTTCTTTTTCCAGTTTATAAGTACCAATTTCAATGTTTTTATTTGGTACCATTTTTACTTGAGTGTAAATATCAAAAAAATCATATAACCTATCATCTGGTTCAATACCAGGGGTATCATAAATTTCAATATTTGATTGTGATAAATAAGTTTTGATTAAACTCAAAGTAGTGCCTGGATAAGAAGATACTGTAGCGTCGCCTTCAGATATTTTATTTAACACTGAAGATTTCCCTGTATTTGTAACTCCAATAATCAAAGCCTTTTCTTTTTCAGTCATTGTGATAATCTTTCGTATTTTGTTAAAACCAAATCCGGTTTTAGCTGAGATCATCCTAATATTTTCTTTTTTTATTCTTAATTTATTCCTAACTTTTTTAAATAACCATTCTTTTACTTCTGATAATGCTGAAGTTTTCGGCAAAAGGTCTATTTTATTAGCTAATAAAATTACTTCTTTACCTTTTAATTTTTCAGCTATTTCATCTCTGAAAGTGCCTTCAAAGTCCATTATATCAATAACCCAAATTATAGTGTTAAAATCTTTTACAACTTCTTCTAATTGAGGTAAAAAATCTGAGTCTAAATTAAATGGCATTAAGTGATTATAATTTTTTAATTTAAAACACCTTTGACACAAAATTTTATCGTTTTCTATTATTTTTTCGTCTAAAACATTTTGCGGGATATAACCAGCTTTTTCTTTATCTAAAGATTGTATTGTAACTCCGCAACCTTCACATTTCATTATTATTTCCCCCTTTTTCTTTAAAAAGTTTGGGTTTTTTTCTCATCATTTTAATACTCAACTTTTCAAGTTTTCTAACAAATTTAGTCCAACTACCTTCTTTTTTACTCAAAGGTTCAATCTTTATTGTATAAAATCCAGAAATATTTCCAGCTAAAATATCTGTGAAAAGTTGATCTCCTATTAAAACGCATTCATTAGGCTTCTTATTTAAAGATCTTAATTTTCTTTTTATTTTATAGGTTAAGGGTTTTAGCGACAAAGGGTGAATGCCCACACCCAAATCGTACAATTCCTCTTTTAAGTTGTTGAATCTTGAAGCTCTTCCGTTCGTAGCTATCAAAATTTCAAAGCCTTTTGATTTTAGTTTTATCATCAAATCTTTAACTTTTTCAGGGATTTGCTCTGAATGCCAAGGTACTAAAGTGTTATCAAAATCAAAAATCAAAAGTTTGTGATTTGTATTAAAAATATGATCGTAATCTATATCAAAAATAGATTTTTGAAATTCATTTGGTACACCTAAGTCCATCAATCTGAAAAACCACCCTATCGTATAAAAAAATATGAAATACATTAATCTGGAAAAATTTGCCATAAATTTTTTTGATTTACTTTCAATTTCATACATATACGGATTTATCAATATTGTGTATAATCCCAGTTTATTTCCAGCGAATATATCTGTTATGAATAAATCACCAATCATCAAAGCATGTTCTGGTTTTGTTTCCATAATATCCAAAACTTTTGAAAGCTTTTTTGTTGAGGGTTTTTTCATGTTAGAATAAACTTTGACTTTACCCATAGTTTTTTCTTCAATATGTTTTACCCTATTATCATTAGCGTTTGTGACAATTGCAACTTGAAAACCTTGAGCTAAAAGACGCTCGAATAAATCGAGCGTCTTTTCATTTATTTTTTTTTCTTTCCATACGGTTATTGTGAAATCATAATCGAATAATACCGTTTTAAACCCCCATTTTTTGAGTTTCTCAAAATCTATGGAGTAGATATCTGGTTTATGTTCTCTGGGGATTGGGATGTATTTATACAATCCCGTTGTGTGGTTCAACTTTTATAACCTCCATTTTAATAGCTTCTTCTTTAACAGATCTAATTAGTTTCAAAGCATCATCTAAGTTATCTTTAGGAACAATAATTTTCAAGAAACCATTTTCTTGCCTGTTTCTTACACTCATCAGGTGTGCTTCTCCTTCTAAAAGATAAGTTATTAGATGAATATCATTTTTATCTATATCAACATAAACATCATATTCTAATATATCGTTCATTTTCTCCTCCAAATAAAAAATTACAACATTATTATATAGTTTTTTTTTTAATTTAATAGTAATAAATATTAAGAACACTTGACAATAATTTATTACAATATTTCTGCTGCCAAAGTCGCCAATTCGGATCTTTCTCCTTTTTTCATTGTTATATGTGCAGCTATACCTGAGTTTTTAAATTTAGAGGCTGCATAAACCAAACCATTAGAGCTGCTGTCTAAATAAGGGTTATCTATTTGATAAGGGTCCCCTGTCAAAATAATTTTTGTATTTTCTCCAACTCTGGTCAATATTGTTTTTACTTCTGCAGGAGTAAGATTTTGTGCTTCATCTATTATTATAAATTGATCTGGTATAGATCTGCCCCTAATATAGGAAAGAACCTCTATCTCTAAAATGTCCCTTTTTTCTAAATAATCATCCGGTTTTTTCCCTTTGCCTGAAAACAAAAAATCCAAATTATCGTAAATAGGTTTTAACCAAGGTCTCATTTTTTCTTCGATACTGCCCGGTAGATATCCTATATCTTTGCCCATAGGTATTACTGGTTTTGAAACCATTAATTTTTCATATTTTTTTAATTCAACAACTTGGGTTAAACCGGCGGCCAAGGATACCAATGTTTTACCCGTGCCTGCAATTCCGACAAGTGTAACAAATTTTATTTTTTCATTAAATAAAGCGTTAAAAGCAAAAAGTTGTTCTATGTTTCTGGGTTTAATACTGTAAAATTCATTGTCATAACTCAAGTTTATCTTTTCGAATCTTTCATTTTCGTTATAAATGTAATAACTTTTTCCATATTTTAGATAAGAGTTTGGGTTAATTTCTGAACCTTCTGGTAGTAATTTTAGGGCCTCGTCTTTTTCTAAATATTCTTTCTCATTTAAAAATTCTTTTTTTTCGGCTTCAAAATATCCATCAGGAAGAATTTTAATATCCACTTTATCGGTTAAATAATCTTCTGATTTCAATCCAATAGCACTTGCCTTAACCCTAACATTCAAATCTTTACTCACTACTATTGTTTCAATGTCTTTATCTCTTTCATTTATATATTTAGCGTAAAAAAGAATATGATCGTCTTTAGACTGACCAAAATATTTGGGTATATCAGCATCTTTTCTATCTATGACCTCAATTTTCAAAAAGCCACCGTTGTCTAAATTCACTCCATCATGAAGATTCCCGTTATTTCTATAAGAATCTAATAATCTATTAACATCTCTTGCAGATTTGGCAACTTTGTCATTTCTGGTTTTCAATTTGTCAATTTCTTCAATAACTGGAAAAGGAATTATAACATTGTTATCTTGAAAATTAAAAATACATTCAGGATCATGAATTAGTACATTGGTGTCCAAAATATAATTTTTTACCATTTTATCCCCTCCATTTTTTTAAAAAATCCTGCATTTGTGACATTGAAAATTTTTTAACCAATTTCAAAAATAGTTTTGCAGTTATTATAGCATCATCCCTGGCTCTGTGTGGGATGAATTTTCCAAGTTTCAATTTCTTTGATAGGCTTTCCAAATTATAAGGGCCATTTTTAATAAAAAATCTCGAAATTTCTAAAGTATCTAAATAATAGTTATCAACAGAATAAATTCCTGATTCCTTTGCGGCAATATCCAAAAAGTTTAGGTCCATTTCTACATTGTGTGAAATCAAAACAGAATTGGATATGTAATTTTTGAATTTGGGCATGATATCAGTTAAAAGAGGTGCAGTATCTATATCAGAATTATTTAACTTGTGATAAGAAGAAACTTGTGCAGGGATTTTAATTTCAGGATTTACAAGAGATTGAAATATATAATCATATTTTATTTTGTTTTCATAGATTGGTACAGCGGCTATTTCTATAATCCTATCTCCTTTATATGGAGACAAGCCAGTAGTTTCAAAATCAAAAGCTACGAATACAGCTTCTTTCAAATTTATCATTAGTCTACCTCCCTTTAAAATTATAACATAAACTCTTTTATTAAATTATTTTAATTTTGTTTGTTATTTGTTGAAATTTAGTTTTATTTATCTTAGAATAAGTTTATTTAAACTTTATAAAAAGTATATTATGAGTTATGATTATTATGAAAAAAATTTCATGATAGCGAGGTGTTATAAATGAGATATTCTGAGAGAGTCTTAAACATGCAGGAATCACCTATAAGAAAATTAATTCCCTTTGCTGAAGAAGCCAAGAAAAAAGGGAAAAAAGTATACCATTTAAATATTGGCCAACCTGACCTTGAAACACCAAAAGAGTTTTTTGAAGGCATAAATAATGCCCCAAAAGTTGTAGCTTATTCTCATTCTGCTGGGATTATAGAGTTGAGAAATGCATTTTCTGAGTACTACAGAAAATGGAATATGAATTTGGATCCAGAAGAATTAATAATCACAACAGGTGGTTCTGAAGCGATAATATTTGCTTTGGCATCTGTTGCAGATCCAAATGATGAAATAGTAGTAATTGAACCATTTTATGCAAACTACAGGGGCTTTGCCGAAATGCTTAATTTAAAGTTAGTTCCTGTTCAAGCTTCACCTGACAATGGATATGCTTTGCCTTCAAAAGAAGAATTTGAAAAAGTAATTACAGATAGAACAAAAGCCATTATATACTCAAACCCTTCCAATCCAACTGGAGCTGTATATACAGAAGAAGAGATTAAAAGAATAGATCAAATTGCTGTTGAAAATGATTTATATATAATATCAGATGAAGTCTATAAAGAATTTACATTTGATGGAAGAAAACATATTTCAATTATGAACTTTGAAAACAAAGATAGGTACATTGTTGTAGATAGTATTTCTAAGCGATATTCTGCGTGTGGAGCCAGAATAGGAGTGTTTGCAACTAAAAATAAAGAATTATTAGCTCAAGCTATGAAATTTGCTCAATCAAGGTTATGTTCTCCTGTTATGGCACAGTACGGAACTGTTTCATTGTTGAAAAATTTGGACGATTCTTATTTTGAAGAGATGATAGAAGAATATCAAAAGAGAAGAGATGCTGTTTACGAAGAATTATCTAAAATTGATGGAGTAACTTTCAAGAAGCCACAAGGATCTTTTTATGTGTCCGCAGAAATTCCCGTTGATGATAGCGAAGAATTTATAAAATGGATGCTTACTGACTTTGATTTAGATAATGAAACTGTTATGGTTGCACCTTTAAATGGTTTTTATGCAACAAAAACAGCAGGTAAGAAAGAAATAAGAATTGCTTATGTTCTTGAACCAGAATCGTTAAAAAAAGCATGTCAAATATTGAGAAAAGGCATAGAAGAATACAATAATATCAAGACAAGATAAATAAAAAGATGGTTGAAATTTCAGCCATCTTTTTTTAGTTTGACTATTATTTTATTTTTTCCATCATAATATTCGTATTCAAAGTGATCTGCCAGATTCTTGACTAAATGTAAACCCAGGCCGTGTCCTTCTTCAATACACTTTTCTACTAATTTTTTAGTGTCTTCAATATCAATATAAAAAGGAGGTATTTCACCACCTTGACTGTAAACCTCTATTTTTAAATGATCCTCAAAGTCTTTTATATGTAAGACAGAATTATCTGCATATTTAATCGAGTTACTTCCCAATTCATCAAGTATAATTTCCAATTTAAAAAAAATATCCTCGGAGATATTTTTTATAGACTTTTTTAAATTATCTATATCTTCTATTAATTTTTTAGGTTGAGTTAATTTCAATTCATAATTCATGATTTCCCCCTAAAATAAATTAATTTTTTAATCATTATTATAAACACAAGAATAATCAAAGCTATTAAAAATGCATTAACTGTTCTCAAAATTCCGAGATATATAGGAGTATGAAAATGCAAAAAAGTGTTAATTATACTTACAGGCAATATAGACTTTCCAAGAATCCATATTAGCTTACCAAAATAAGTATCAAAAGGTTTTGTGAAAAAGAAAAAATAAGAAATCAACTCTTTAGTTCTTGGCCTTGCAATTAAATATTGATCTAAAAAATCTCTTATTTGTCTTTCGATATCTAAAACAAATCCCCAGTTATTGCTTCTTATTAAATAAAGAAAAACACCTAATAGACCAATGATTAAAATAATTATATCACTTTTATAAAATTTATCAAATTTTTTGGAATAAAGGTATTTTATGAATATAAAAAAAGGTAACCCCAACAAAACGATCTTTACTCCTCTAATAGTATTCAATTTGAATATAAAGTTGAAATCAAATCCACTCGCATAGATTAATATACCAAAAATTATACTATATAATACAATTTTAAAAACGTTTTTATTCGATATTTTAAAAAATATAATATAACTTAAAAACAATCCCGCAATTGTGAAAGACCAATTGTAGAAGAATAATAAAGATACAAAGTACAGCATAAAAAATATTGGCATATAAATAAGTAAATTAGCTGAAATCAAAATATTAGAAATGTATTTCAAGTATTCACCACTGTACGATTGTTCTATATCCTTGTAGTAGGCTGGTTCTCCTAAATATTTCTCTATATTTTCTACTAAAGAAGCTTTTTTTTCATGATCTGGTATATAAAAATATTGTATCTTTCTTTCTTCAAAAGCTCTAATAAATCTTCTGACTACTATATCATTAGAATATTTATCTAATTCTTCTGGTTTAATATAGTGTACATATTTTATCTTTTTCAAAAATTCATCTGTTAAAGAATTTTTAACTTTTAAAAAAACTTCATCGCTTGGAGAGAATTCAGCGATAAAAATATGATCATAGTTTTTTATATTTTCCAAAAATTCTTTTTGATTGTCAACTTTTATCATTATAATAGAATTCTTTTCGATTACTTCTTTGTTTATAAAAGAGTAATCTTGAGTATTTTTAAAATCATAATATGAAATAAAAATTGTAAAAATTATTGAGAATATAATATTGATGTATAAGAAAATCTTCTTAAATTTTTTCATGATTAGTTATCCTTTAAATCTTCTAATCGTTTAAGAACATCTTCCAAATCTTTATACAAAGGAGCTTTTATATCATAAGTTTTTCCGTTCATTTCAAAATAAAATCTAAAGGAATGTAAGAAAAACCTTCTTAATCCCACTTTTCTTTTCAACATTTTGTTTATTTCTTTATCTCCATACAAATTATCCCCCGCAACTGGATGGGATATATCTGCAAATTGTTTTCTTATTTGATGTTTCCTCCCTGTTAAAAGCTCGACTTCTACAAAAGAAAGGGATATATTATCGATTTTGAAATTATCTATTTTTTTGTATTTTAAAACAGCTTCTTTCCCTTCAACTTGACTTTTTAAAGTCCCAGAAGAATCTATATTGCCTATCAGTAAAGTAATATAGTATTTTTTAGTTTCTCTGCTCTTTATTTTTTTGGATAAGATTCTTGACATAACCTTGTTTTTGGCTATAAGTAAAGCTCCAGAGGTTAGTTTATCGAGTCTGTGAACAAGATGTGGTTCATATTCATCTTTTGAATTATATTTAGCTCCTTCTATAATTGTTACCATTTCTTCACCTGTTCCTGGATGCATAGATACTTTTGGTGGTTTGTTAATAGCAAAAAAATCGGCATCTTCGTATAACACATCATAATCTAAAGGCCTTTCTTTCATAGTTGGCTTTAATGGTCTTTCCATTTTTTTATCTATAAAATCTTCGTCGATTTCAACTAAATCACCTAAATTTAATTTGAAATTATTATTTTTAATTGTATGTCCATTGACTTTTATTTTACCCTTTCTAATCATTTTAAAAATAGATCCTAACTTGACTTTTTTCATTTCATTTCTCAAAAATTTGTCCAGTCTATTATAGTAATTAGTCTTATCTACAATAACTTTTTTCATAAAAACCTCCATTTGCAATTGTATATAGTTGAATATATTGAAAAATAAATTTATAATATATATATAATAAATATATAATTATCCATAAATATTATATCATGAGGTGAGTGAAATGTATAAGGAAACATTATCTACTCTGTTAAGCTTTGTTGGAAAAGATATTTTAAAGGAAAAAAATATTAACAAACTTGAAGAAAGTATTTTTTCAAAACTCAATAAAAAGGAGGAGTTTATAGAAATAGTTGATTATTTAGAAGGACTTGAAGACTTCTCTATAAAAAATCAGTTATATGAAATGTTGAAGATAAAGGCCTTTGATTTGTTGAAGATAGTATATTCTGAAGATTTAATCAAATATGGAGATATGAAATACGAAATTTCAATAGATTTTGAAGATTTCCGTTCTATAATTGAATTTATAGATGTTGATGAAATTAAAGGAGAAAAAATATTCAACATCTTATCTCCAAAAATCTCTGTTAGATTATCAACCCTGAATGAAATAGTTAATGGAGAGAGCTCATCAAATAGAATTTGGTATGAAAATGAAATTAAAGGGGTATTAAATAGGTTAAAACCACTAACAAAAAAATTTTTAAAAATGCTGATTGAAAAAGGTAAGATGGACTCTGATGAAATTGTAAAAGAGTTAGATCTAAAAAATTATCGTTCTATTTCAGCTTTAGTTAGTGCTATTTCAAGAAATTCTCCAAAA
Organism: Geotoga petraea; assembly: GCF_900102615.1. Lineage (NCBI taxonomy): Bacteria > Thermotogati > Thermotogota > Thermotogae > Petrotogales > Petrotogaceae > Geotoga > Geotoga petraea. The sequence goes on from NZ_FMYV01000001.1 coordinate 301,151, forward strand.
GATAAGGAAAAACTGGTGTTTAAAGATGGAAACAGTATAAAAATAAATCAAAAATATATCGATTTAATTTCAAAACATGTAAATAACTAAAATTATTTGTTCTATTCAAAGATAACCTTAATATATCTTTCTCTGAATATTTGTCATCAACTTGATAAATATAAAATGAATATGTATAATTAATTTATAAATTGATAAAAAAATGTTAATTTGGAGGAGATAAAATGAAAATTTCTCAAAAGTATTTGGTAACTTTTTTACCCATACTTATAGTAGTAGTTATATTATTTATTTTTGTTTCGCAAAGCATTAGTTCTAATTCTTTAGAAACCAGTTATACAGAGGGGTTTGAAGCGACCATATCCCTCAAAAAGCAGCTGCTAACAAATTATTTCAAAGATTATGAAAGATCCACAAAAATCATTGCTCAAGATCAAAATATAGTTTATTTTCTTGAAAGTGAAACAGATACATTTGAAGATGATACGGAAAAAGTTAGAGAAGTATTGAAAAAGTATTATATAGAAATGAATCCTCATCAACAAAATAATGAAATGATTTCTATTAAAGAAGTCCCAGAAAGCAACGAAGACCCAGATGCAAGTTATATATATTCATATGATTTTATGCACGAAAGTTTCCATAATTATTTTATTAATTTGGCCAATAATTACGGATACGAAGATCTGTTATTGATAGATAATAGTTACAACGTTATTTACTCAATTAATAAAACTGGTGAATTCACCATGAATGTTGAAGAATCTATGAAGGATACCCCCATATATACGTTAGTCCAAGCAATAGAAACTAAATCAAGCACTCAAACACATTTTCATGATTTTGAAAAATATCAATATTCTAATGAACCTTATGCATACTCTGGTACAGCTGTTTATCAAATGGATCAAAAGATTGGCTATTTAATTTTAAAAATTGGTAATGATAAGTTCAATGAACTTATGTTGGATAATACAGGAATGGGAGAAACGGGAGAAACATATATAGTAAACAATGGAAATCTAATGGTTAGTAATTCTAGATTTTTAGAAGAAGGATTTTTAAATAAAAAAATAGAAACCAAACAAGTTAATGAAGCTTTAAATGGTTTAGAGGGAAATCTAATAAGCGAAAATTATAATTCAGAAAAAGTATTAACAGTTTATTCTCCGTTCAATTACAAAGAAATTGAATGGGCCTTGATTGGTGAAAAATCTTATAAAGAAGTAAATCAGCCTGTGCGCAATTTAATAAACCTTTTACTCATTATAGGTGCGATAACTTTTATTGTTTCAATAACAATAGTATTAATAGCTTCAAATAGGATAGTAAAACCTCTATACGAATTGGTGAAAAAAATAAATGAATTTGGTAAAGGAAATTTAAAAGTCAAATTCAATCCAAAAGGGAAAGATGAAATAGCTGAAATCACAAAATCATTAAAAGAAATGTCTGGAAATTTAAACAAATCTATTTCTTCAATTTTCAAGATTTCAAACATATTGAAAAGTTCTTCTATTGATCTTAAGAATTATAGTGAAGAATCAAACGAAATCTCTAATAAATTAATGGATAAAGTTAGTGTAATTAGCGAAAATGCAGAAGACACTTCTTCTTCTGTTGAAGAAATAAATGCAAGTGTTGAAGAACTATCTTCGTCTGCTCAAAATGTATCTTCTACAGCTAATTTACTGTCTGAATCTGCACAAAACACGTCTGATTCAGCTGGACGTGGAAGAACAAAAATGCAATCTATAAAAGAAATGATAGAAAACGCAGTTGAAAATTCTCGAGAGACAAAAACAAAAGCAAACGAATTATCTGAAAAGGCAAAAAATATAGAAAATATTATAGAATCAATAGACCAAATAACAGAACAAACCAACTTATTAGCACTGAATGCTGCTATAGAAGCTGCAAGGGCGGGAGAAGCCGGAAAAGGTTTTGCTGTAGTAGCAGATGAAATAAGAAAGTTAGCAGTTGAGAGTAAAAATGCAACAGATAAAATTGCTGATATTCTAAAAGATCTCACATTAAGCAGTGACGAAGTTAACGATTATACTGAGAGAACATCTGGTATAGTTGAAAAAATATCCAATTTCAACGTAGAAGTATCACAACAGTTTGAAGATATTTTTGACAAGGTTAATGATATTAATTCAAAAATAGAGAACATGACAGCAACTTCTCAAGAACAAAGTGCCAGTACTGAAGAAATGAGTTCTGCGATTGATAGAATATCTAAAACCGTAAGCGAAATAGCACAAAAAATAAACGATTCTTTTGAAGACATTAAACAACAAAACGACAGTTCAGAAAAAATAAGAAATTATTCAAAAGAGTTGGAAAAGTTATCTGAAGATTTACAAGAAAACATAAATAAATTTGAAATATAAAAAGAAAAAGTCACTTGATTATCAAGTGACTTTTTTGGTGGGTCTAGTAGGGATTGAACCTACGACCTATTCCACGTCAAGGAAGCGCTCTCCCGCTGAGCTATAGACCCAATATAAAAAAGTATATCATAAAGAAACTTATTCGTCAATATTTATAAATATGAAAAATATTTCATGATTTATAAATCTAATTAACTTTAATTATCTTAAATGTTTAATGGACAAAGTTGATTTATTTTTTATTATGATATACAATGTATTCTGTTAATTAAAAAGAAATATTACAATCTGCTATATTAACATACTTGCTTTTTTAGAAATATTATGATAAAATTTTTCTGTAGCTGAAAATAAGCAAAGATATTCTTTTTAATAAAAAAATTCATAACTTCATAAGGGGGGAAAAGAATGAAGAAGATCTTAGTGGTATTATTTGTTTTATCAGCTTTGGTTTTTTCTTTTGCAGAAATACCAAATTCTGATACAATTATTAAAAGAGAGATTGGTGAACCAGAAACATTGGATCCAGCATATGCATATGACACAGCTAGTGGAGAAGTTATTTTTAATATTGCAGATAACTTAATTGCTTATGACGGTGAAGCATTAGACAAATTTGTTCCTATGCTTTCTACAGTAGTTCCTACAGTAGAAAATGGTTATTTAAGTGAAGATGGTTTAACTTACACTTTTGTTATTAGAGAAGGAGTAAAATTTCATAATGGAAATGATTTAACTCCTGAAGATGTTGAATATTCATTTGAAAGAAACATGTTAGCATCTCAATTTGGTGGACCTACATGGATGTATCTTGAACCATTAACTGGATATCAATATTTAGAACAATCAGTTCCTGAATTTATTGGTGTTGGAAAATGGGCAGATCTTTTCAATGAAGATGGCACATTAAAAGAAGAATACAGAGAAGATATGATTGCTTTCTATGAAGAAGTAATTGATCCTGCTGTAGAAGTAAACGGAAATGAAGTTACATTCAATTTAGCAATTCCTTATGGTCCTTTTTTAAACGTTCTTGCTCATTTTTCAGCATGGTCAGTTATCATTGATAAAGAATGGTCAATTGAACAAGGTGCATGGGACGGAAATCCAGACGGATGGTGGAAATGGCATAATTTAAGAACTGAAGATGCAGCATTTTATGACAATTTAATGGGTACAGGTCCATACGAATTAGTAGAATGGGACAGAACACAACAACAAGTTATCTTGAAAAGAAACGATAACTACTGGAGAGAACCAGCTCCTGTTGAAAATGTTGTTCTTAGAACAATAACTGAATGGCCTACTGCTAAAACTGCATTTGAAGCTGGGGATGTTGATATTATGACTCCTGACCAACAGTATATGTCTCAATTAAGAGGAAGAGAAGACGAAGGTATTATCACAGTTGAAGGGTTAACAACAATTAGTACGGACGTTATTGGATTTATTTGGGAAATAAATCCAGATTCTAAATATATTGGCTCAGGAAGATTAGACGGAGAAGGTATTCCTACCAACTTCTTTGCTGATGAAAATGTTAGAAAAGGATTTCAGCATGCTTTTAGCTACGACGCTTATATAGCAAGTGTATTGGAAGGACAAGCTATTCAACCTGTAAGTGCCTTGCCAAAAGGATTATTAGGTTATAGTGATGACATAGACAAACCATCATTTGATGCAAATGCTGCTACTAACTATTTTAGAAGAGCATTCAATGGTCAATTATGGAACAGAGGCTTTAAAATGACACTTGTTTATAATTCCGGTAACGATGCAAGACAAGCTGCTATGGAAATCTTAAGAGATAATTTAGCACAAATAAATCCTAGATTCCAAGTTGAAGTTAGAGGAGTTCAATGGCCAGATTATGTTGCTTCAAGAAGATCATACACTAACCCAACTAACTTCTTTTCATGGTTAGCAGATTATCCAGATCCACATAACTTTATTTCAACTTATTACAATTCAGACAGCGGATACTATGCTGCTTACATGGGAGATTCATATGCAAGATTTGCAAGTTTACCACAACCTGAATTTGGTGGTGTTTCCTTAAACGATTACATAATGATGGCGTTAGAAGAATCAAATACACAAAAAAGAGCTATGATGTATGAAAAAATCTCTGAATTTGCTGTAGATCACGCTATAAATTTACCAGTTGCTCAAGGGTTGGCAAGAAAAGCTTATAGAGATTGGTTAAAAGGTTGGGAAAGAAACCCAATGCAAGGTAGTAGCGATTACTTCTATATTTTATCAAAAGAAGAATAATATCATTAAACTAAAATTATTTAAAAACTAAATATCAGAGGGGGGACGCTTAGAAGCGTCTACCCTCTTATTTTTATGTGGAGGTGAACTTTTTTGACTGCCTACATAATAAGAAGACTATTGTTATTACCTTTGATAATTTTTGGGGTAACATTAATAGTTTTCAGCATGATGCAATTATTAGGTACAGATAAACTGGTTACAGCTTATATACCTCAGTCTCAAATTGATAGAATGACTGATGAACAGATTGAAAGTGTAAAAGAAAGATATGGGTTAAATGATCCTTTGCCTCTAAGGTATATTAATTGGCTAGGAAAAACTTTATCTGGTGACTTAGGTTGGTCTATTGTTGGTAAACAACCAACTTTAACAGCTATTTTACAAAGGGTTCCTTATACAATTGAATTGGCATTATATGCAATCGTGCCCATTATATTTGTTGGTATTTGGCTAGGAATAAAATCTGCAGTAAACCATAATTCTTTTATAGACAATTTCATAAGGATTTTTGCTTTAGTTGGTTATTCCTTACCAGATTTTGTTTTTGGATTAATAATTTTAATGATTTTTTATGGAGTTTTAGGGTGGTTTCCACCGGGTAATTTATCTTTATGGGCTGATCAAGCAGTTTCATCAGATTCTTTCAATACAATAACTCATTTAATATCTATTGATGCACTTTTAAATGGTAGATTCGATATATTTTGGGATGCATTAAGGCATATTATCGCTCCTGTTATAACTCTTGCATATTTATGGTGGGCATTCTTATTAAGAATTACCAGATCAGCCATGCTTGAAGTCATGAAAAAAGATTACATTAGAACAGCAAGGGCAAAAGGATTATCTGAAAAAGTTGTAATCAATAAACATGCAAGAAGAAATGCATTAATTCCGGTTACAACGGTTGCTGGTTCCATGATTATTGGACTGTTCATAGGTACAGTTTTTGTCGAAACCATATTTAACAGAACAGGTTTAGGAAGATTTGTTGCTGATGCTGCAACCCAGTTAGATTATTCGTCAATAATGGGAAGTCTTCTTTTTTATTCAATGATTCTTGTAATTGGAAATCTTATAATTGATATTTTATATGCAGTTATAGATCCAAGAATTAGACTTGAGTGAGGTGAATATTTGTGAATAAAGAAGAGCTCAAAAGAACGCTGAAAAAATTATTTGGAAATACTGGGGCTATAATAGGGTTCATTTTATTAGGATTCTTTATAGTTATTGCAATTATTGCTCCTTATATTGCTCCACCAGATATTCCTCAAGATATGGACCTTGAACAAGCAAATAAACTTATAGAAGATTACGAACCTTCTAATAAAGAAGAGATATTATCAGCTTTCGAAAGTTTTCAACAGTTTAATTTAGGATTTTATATGCAAGATTATCCTATAGTTAAAGAAGTTTATGAATCTTTAAAAGAATTTGACAAAGGAAATATTTCGTTAGAGGAAGCTAAGATGAGTTTACAAAAATTGACAAACTATTATATTGTAGACATATCTTTATTAGAGCAAATAGAAACTGATCCTAATGCAGTTATTTCTGATGTTGAAAAAGTTTATAAAAAATATAAGGATTATAATGAAAAGGGAAAAGTAGTAAAAGAAGAATTAGAAGAACTAAGGACTTTAGAAGGCGATGATTTTTTAAAAAAAGCAAAATCAATGTATAATGATTTTCATGATTTTTATATTGATAGTATAGATTTCGATCCTTTTATCATGCCAAAAGAATCCTTAGAAAATGCCCCTCAACCACCTTCAAGAGAATATCCTTTTGGTTTATCAAATGGAAGAAATATTTATTATGGCGTAGTATGGGGTACGAGAACTGCTTTTCAAATTGGTTTTTCAGTAGTTGCTTTTGCAACGTTTGTTGGCCTTTTAGTAGGATCAATAGCTGCGTACTTTGGTGGTTGGGTTGACGAAATATTGATGAGAATAACTGATATATTTCTAAGTATTCCTTTTATTTTGTCTGCTATGGTATTGACAACGGTATTAGGAACAGGAATAGATAAAGTCATGATAGCTATGATGACTTTTACCTGGATGTCTACAGCAAGACTTATAAGGGGAAATATTCTTCAAGCCAAAAATGAACAATATGTACTTGCTGCTCGAGCCTTAGGAGTCCCTGATTGGAAAATTATCATAGTTCATATATTACCTAATACTATTTTCCCAGTTATTATTCAAGCTACTATGAGAATAGGTACAATGGTTATTACTGCTTCTGGATTGAGCTTTTTAGGTTTAGGTGCTCCACAGGGCTATGCTGATTGGGGTTCTATTTTATCGTTTGCCAGAAACTGGATGCTTGGTGGAGGAGAAAATGCTTTTCAATATTGGTACACTATAGTATTCCCAGGTACTGCAATGGTTCTATTCGTTTTAGGGTGGAATTTAGTTGGCGATGCACTAAGAGATATATTTGACCCTAAAAATAGAATGTGAGGTGGAAATAATTGAATACAAAAAATAAAAAAGCAGAACCTTTGTTAAAAATAGAAAATTTAAAAACATATTTTAGAACTGAAGATGGAATTGTAAAAGCTGTCAATGGGATGGATTTTGAACTATATCCTGGTGAAACTTTGGCAATTGTTGGGGAATCAGGTTCAGGTAAATCTGTTACTTCATTAAGCCTTATGCACCTTTTAGACGAAAATGGTTTTATACCAGAAGGGAAAATTATATATAAGGGCCAAGATATTACCAAACTTTCTCAAAATAAGATGAGGAAAGTTAGGGGTAATGAAATATCTATGATATTCCAAGAGCCTATGACAGCTTTGAATCCTGTTTATACTATTGGCGAACAAATAATGGAAATGATCAAACTTCACTTAAAAATGAATGAAAAAGAAGCTAGAGCTAGAGCAGTTGATTTACTTCAAAAAGTTGGAATTCCAGAACCAGCAAAAAGAATAGAACAATACCCTCATGAATTATCTGGTGGAATGAGACAAAGGGCTATGATTGCAATGGCTTTATCTTGTGATCCTTCGGTACTAATAGCTGACGAACCTACAACAGCGCTCGATGTAACCATTCAAGCACAAATTTTAGAATTAATGAATAAATTACAAGATGATTATGGTATGGCAATAATATTTATTACTCATGATTTAGGAGTAGTTGCAGAAATGTCAGATAGAGCTATTGTAATGTATGGTGGAGAAATATTTGAAAAGGGAGATATAGTAGATATTTTCAAAAAGCCAAGAAATCCTTATACATGGGGACTCATGAATTCAATTCCAAGAATAGATGTTGAAAAAGAAAAATTATGGGCAATTCCCGGATCCGTTCCAAGCGCTATGAACTTTCCAAAGGGGTGTAAATTTGCTAATAGATGTTTTTTAGCTACTGAAAAATGTGAGAATGACGAACCAGAATTAAAAGAAGTTGGGAAAAATCATTTATCAAGATGTTTCTATGTTGACAAATTAGTAGAAGAAATTGATAAAGTAAAGGCCGGTGAATCAAATGGATAAAAAAACGCCATTACTTGAAGTAGAAAATATGAAAAAATATTTCCCTGTTAGAGCAGGTGTTTTTAAAAGAGTAGTGAACCAAGTTCAAGCTGTTGATGACATTTCTTTTAAAGTGAATTATGGTGAAACACTTGGTTTGGTTGGAGAATCTGGTTGTGGTAAAAGTACAACTGGCTTGTCAATTCTTAGGCTAATTAATCCAACAGCAGGAAGAATTATGATAGAAGGAGTGGATTCCACTCCCTGGTATATGAACGGAAGAGAAGCAAAGAAGTATATAAAAGAAACATATGAAAATAAATTTGAACAAATGTTGTTGGAATTTAAAACTGAGGATGAGGTAATTAAGAATTTAGAAAAAGAAATAGATAAAAAAATGGCAAAAATATATTTTGAGCACGGATATTCTGGTTTAAAAAAGGAATTATTAACCGATTTAAAAGAAAAAAGAAAATTTTTTAGAAAAGATGCTCAAATAATATTCCAAGATCCTTATTCTTCTCTTAACCCAAGGATGAGAATAAAAAACATAATAGGTGAAGGAATAAAAACGCATAATATAGCAAAAGGAAAAGAAGTAAATGATATCGTTGCGGACTTACTTGAAAAGGTTGGACTTTCTTCTGAATACTTGTATAGATATCCACATCAATTTTCAGGAGGTCAAAGACAAAGAGTTGGGATTGCCAGAGCATTAGCATTAAATCCTAAAATGATTGTTTCCGACGAAGCTGTTTCTGCACTTGATGTTTCGGTACAATCACAGGTTATAAATTTGATGGATGATCTAAGGGATCAATTTAATTTAACTTATATATTTATAGCCCATGATTTGGCTGTTGTAAAACATATAAGTGATAGAATAGCTGTTATGTATTTGGGTAAAATTGTTGAAATAACGGGGAAAAAGAAATTATTTGAAAATCCGTTACATCCTTATACAGTATCATTAATGTCGGCTATTCCTGTTCCGGATCCAGAAAACAAATCAAAAAGAATTATTTTGCAGGGTGACGTTCCAAGCCCATTAAACCCACCAACTGGTTGTAGGTTTCATACAAGGTGTCCTATTGCAAAAGAAATTTGTTCTAAAGAAGAACCACCATTAAAAGAATTAGAAGATGGGCATCATGTAGCTTGTCACTTCGCTGGTGATTTCAAAGGTTAATTATTTATAAAAAGTCGGCTGAAAAGCCGACTTTTTTGTTATAATTGATTAGGAGGGAAACAATGCCAGAAGAAAATAAAGATTCAGGTCTATATAAAAAAATATACAACGAAAACTATAAATACGTTAGAAATATTCTTAGAAAATCCATAAATAATAACGATTTAGAAGATGCAACACAGGAAGTATTCTTAAGAATATTTAAAGGTTTGGATAATTTTAAGGGTAATTCAAAAATACAAACTTGGATTTATAAAATAACAGAAAATGTAGCTATTGATTTTAAAAAGAAATATGTAAAAGAAAATAAACAAAATAAAAAAATAGCTCAACATAAAATTTATAAATCATACAATTTTACAAAACATATCTTTGATAAAATGAACTATGATCAGCTACTAAAATATATTGATAAACTTAGTCCAAACGATAGAATAATATTAAAGTTACGAGAGATAAATAATTATGATTATAAAAAAATATCTAAATTATTAAACATTCCAATTGGAACCGTAAAAAGTAGGATTTTTTATTCCAGAAAAAAAATAAAGAAAATGATAGAGAGTGATAATGGGGGTGAAGAATTATGAGAGAATTAATGACTGTAAAAAAAATGGATAATAAATATGTATATTTAAAAACTAATAGAGCTTCAGAATGTTCAACTTGTTCTATTAGCGGAGCTTGTAGTTTAACAGGTACTCCCGATATTGAGTTAAAAGCTATGAGAGAAGAGTCATACATACCAGGTGAAAAAGTATTAGTTGAACTACCACAAGTCCCATTGGCAAAGATAGCTATGTTGGTTTATGGTTTTCCATTATTAGTTTTCTTAGCTTTGGCTATTTTAAGTTATGGAATTGGATTAAACGATCTTTTTTCTTTTTCTATCGCTATAGGTGGTATGGCTGTTAGTTATTTTATACTATCTATTTTAGACAAAAAGAAGTTTAAAGATATGTACTTGCCTAAAATAATTAAAAAAGTAAAAAACGAAATAAAAATAAACGATTAGAAGAAGCTGTTTTCATAGCTTCTTCTTTTTTTGAAAAATTTTTCGTGAAATATTTTTCATAGTAATGGGGAATATAAATATAAATCAGTTTAATTAACTCTAATTCATTATAAATGATATACATTAAATTTAATCGAACTTTATTTTTTATATAAAAAGTTCTAAAATAAAGGTGTATGAAAAAATATTCCCCAACCATTATTAAGGGAGGTTATTGAGTATGAGCTTATATGAAAATGCAGTAAGGCAGTTTAACAAGGCTGCTGATATTATGAACTTAGAAAAAGATCTAAAAGACGTTTTAACAAAACCAAAAAGAGAACTAACTGTTAATTTCCCAGTTAGAATGGATGACGGTACAGTAAGAGTATTTACCGGGTATAGAGTTCAACATAATGTTGCAAGAGGTCCCGCTAAAGGTGGGATAAGATTTCATTCAGAAGTTACTCTTGATGAAGTAAAAGCATTAGCATTTTGGATGACATGGAAAGCGGCAGTTGTTGATATTCCATATGGTGGAGGAAAAGGTGGAATAACAGTTAATCCTAAAGAACTATCAGATGGTGAATTAGAAAGAATGTCAAGAAGATTCTTCTCAGAAATTCAAATAATAATAGGAGAAGAGAAAGATATTCCTGCTCCAGATGTCAATACAAATGGTCAAATAATGGCTTGGTTTATGGATACTTATTCAATGAATGTTGGAAGAACCGAATTAGGTATAGTTACTGGTAAACCTTTAGAAATTGGTGGATCAGAAGGAAGAACTGAAGCCACAGGAAGAGGAGTTAGAATTTGTATTGAAGAAGGAATAAATTACATGAGAAAACTTGGGAAAATTACTAAAGAAAATAAAGATTTAACAGTTGCTGTCCACGGTTTTGGTAACGTAGGAACCTATGCATCTATTTTAACAGCAGAAGAAGTTGGAATGAAAGTTGTAGCTGTTTCTGATTCATCTGGTGGGCTTTATAATGCAGAAGGTTTTTCACCAGCTGAATTAAAAGAATTAAGTGAAAAGACATTATCAAGAAAATCCAGCTTACATGATGTTAACGATGGTAAATACAAAACAATAACAAATGATGAAATAATTTCTTTAGATGTAGATATTTTCTCTCCTTGTGCTATAGAAAACACTATTACTATGGATAATGTTGATAGTGTAAAAGCAAAATTAATTGTAGAAGGTGCTAATGGACCATTAACACCAGAAGCTGATGAAAAATTAACAGAAAAAGGAGTATTTATTGTTCCGGACTTTTTAGCAAATGCCGGTGGAGTTACAGTATCTTATTTTGAATGGGTACAAGGCTTGCAATGGAACTTCTGGGAGTTAGAAGACGTAAGAGAAGCTTTACATAGAAAAATGACAAAAGCCTTCTATGATGTTATTGAAACAATGGAAGAATACAAAACAGATATGAGAACTGCTGCTTATATTAATGCTGTTAGAAGAGTAGCAACGGCAACAAAATTAAGAGGAATCTATCCTTGATCAAAATTATAATTTAAAGGCCCTTTTTGGGGCCTTTTTTAATTTTTTTATTTATGATAAAATAGATTGTCAATATTCTATTTTAAAGGAGAGAGAAAATGGCTTATTTAATTGCTTCTTTGCTTATCAACTACATTGCTGGTTTCATTTTTATCAATTTGAATTTTTGGTATTTTATGTTGATCATACCAATATTAATGATTTTTTTATCTTTAAAAACTAAAAAAGAAAGTAATATAACCAATATATTTTTGATTATTTCAGCTTTATTTACAGCAATTGGATTTATTCAAGATTTTGATCCAACGTATTTTTATTTGATTATGAATTTTTCTGCTTTTCTATCTTATTTAAATGCTATCATGTCTAAAAAAATATTGTTATTTGTTTCTTGGTTAATGAATTCATTTGGAATAGGATATTTAATAGCTGAATTGAGGACTTTAAATTTAGGGATTATATTTGGGGTCATAATTTTTGCCATTGGTTTTAGAGAAATAATCTCTAAAAGCATTAAAGAAAAGGGAGGCCAATAATGATAGAAAGATATTCTTTATCTCCAGTGAGGGATATTTGGACTTTGGAAAAACAGTATGAAAGATGGTTGAAAATTGAGATTGCAGTTGTAGAAGCTTTTGAAGAAAAAGGAATTGCCCCTGAAGGTACCGCTAAAAAAATTAGGGAAAAAGCAAAAATAAATGTTGAAAGAATTTTAGAAATTGAAGAGGAAGTTGATCATGATGTGATTGCTTTTATTAAAGGAGTTACAGAAAATATGGGAGATGAAGCGAGATACTTTCATATGGGGTTAACTTCATCAGACGTTGTAGATACTGCGTGGGCAATAGGTATGAAAGAAGCAACAAAAATGATTTTAGAAGAGTTAAAATCATTTATAAAGTCTTTAGAAAATATTAGCTTGAAACACAAAAAAACTTTAACAGTTGGAAGAAGTCACGGAGTTCATGCAGAGCCAACATCTTTTGGATTAAAAATGTTGACATTTTTGGCTGAAATGAAAAGAAATTATACAAGGTTAAAAAGAGCGTATGAAGGAATAAAAGTAGGTAAATTAAGTGGAGCTGTTGGTAACTATGCCAATATCTCACCAGAGATAGAGAAATTAGCCTTAAATAAACTTGGACTAAGACCAACTGAAATATCTACACAGATTGTTCCAAGAGATATTCATGCTGAATTATTTTCTGTTTTTGCATTAATAGGATCTGGGTTAGATAGACTGGCAACAGAGATAAGGCACCTTCAAAAAACAGAAGTTCTTGAATTACAAGAACCTTTTAAAAAGGGACAAAGAGGGTCATCTGCAATGCCACATAAAAAAAATCCAATAATTTGTGAACGGTTATCAGGAATGGCTAGATTATTAAGATCATACACAATACCGGCTTATGAAAATATTGTATTGTGGCATGAGAGGGACATATCCCACTCATCAGTAGAAAGAGTAAACATTCCAGATGCAACTATGATTATGTTCTATATGTTAGAAAAATCAATATATTTAATAGATAATTTGGTCGTTGACAAAGAAAGAATGCTTGAAACATTTAAAAGAAGTTATAATTTAGTGTATTCTCAAAGAGTTTTATTAGGATTAATTGGGAAAGGCCTTTCAAGAGAAGATTCATATAAAATAGTGCAAGAAAATGCTTTAAAAGCTTGGGAGGAGAAAAAAGATTTCAAATTATTTATTAATTCAGATAAAAGAATAACTGATCATATGTCAGAAAAAGAAATAGACGAACTATTTTCAAACGAGTATTTTTTAAAAAATGTAGATGAAGTGTATAAAAGATTTTTCTGATTAGGAGGAATTCATTATGAAAAGAGTGGCAATTGTTGGTTCTCAATGGGGAGACGAAGGAAAGGGAAAGGTAGTAAACTACTTTTCAAAAAATTACGAATGGATAGTCAGGTATTCTGGAGGTGCCAACGCTGGTCATACAATTTATATTGATGGGAAAAAATATGTAAATCACTTATTACCTTCAATAACTCCTAATGGTTATTCAAAAGGGTTTTTAGGGGCTGGTATGGTGATAGACCTTGAACAGTTAATCAACGAATTAAAAATATTGGAAGCCGATTTTCCAGGAATTTCTTCTAAAATTTATATAGATTATGAGACTTTTTTAGTGCTGCCATGGCATAAAGAAGAAGATGAGTTGAGAGAAAGTATGAGGAAAAATCCGATTGGAACCACTAAGAAGGGGATAGGCCCGGCTTATACAGATAAAGTTTCAAGGGAAGGCATCAAACTTTACAATATTTTCGATGAAAAACTGTTAAAAGAAAGGTTATCAGAAATATATTATCTCAAAAACAAAATATATTCAGGAAAAATAAAGAGTACTGATAAAGACGTGTTTGAATATCTTTTAAAAGTTAAAAGAGACTTAGATAAATTAAATGTTAATTTTGCTAGCGCAGTAAAAATGGGAGATGTTTTTAGAAGCACATCAGTTCTTTTTGAAGGAGCACAAGGAGTACTACTTGACCTTGATTTTGGTACGTATCCTTTTGTTACCTCTGGTTCAACCATGGCTCACGGTGTATCTTCTGTAGGGTTTTCAACTTTTGAGCTTGATAAAGTTATGGGAGTTCTAAAAGCCTATACGACAAGGGTTGGTTCAGGGCCTTTTCCAACAGAGCTGTTTGATGAAACCGGGGGAAAAATAGCAAAATTAGGAAATGAATTTGGAGCTACAACTGGAAGGCCAAGAAGAGTCGGTTGGTTAGATCTGCCTGCTTTGAGATATGCCAAAATAAGAAGTGGCTTGAATGAATTTGTTATAACCAAAGCGGATGTACTGGATGGTTTTGATGAGGTGAAAATATGTACAAAATATGATGTAGAAGGTAAAATAAAAGAAATCCCTGACTCATCATATGATTTTTATAAAGCTAAACCAATATATGAGACTTTAAAGGGTTGGAAATCTACGAATGATGTGAACTTCTTGAAATATATGGCCTTTATAGAAGAATTTACAGGTGTGAAGATAAACTATATTTCATATGGTCCAAAAACAGAAGAAATGTGTACAAAAAATAATATGATAATGAGAATAAAAGGATAAATTAATCGGGCTTTTTTAAGCCCGTTTCTTTTTGTTATAATATAACATTAGGGGGGATTTTTATGTATATTGTAAATTCAAAAGAAATGAAAAATATTGATGAATTAACAATTTCAAAAGGCCTTCAAGAAAGTATTTTGATGGAACAAGCAGCTTTTTCAGTTAAAGAAATAGTCGAAGATTTAAATCCAAAAAAAATTTTGGTTATGGCTGGTACTGGAAATAATGGGGGAGATGGACTTGCTGTAGCAAGACTTCTGAAAAATGATGGTTATGATGTTCAGGTTTATATAATAGGAAATGAAGAGAATGCATCTTACGGCTTTGTTAACCAAAAAGACATATGTAAAGAATATCAAGTAGATTTTATTGATGAAATTAAAGATTTAAATAATTTTGATGTTTTAGTTGATGGCATAATAGGTGTAGGATTGGCTGGTGAGATAAAAGGAGAACTTTTGGACATAATAGATCATGTAAACTCTTGTAATTGCAAAGTAGTTTCAATAGACATACCAACTGGAATTTCTTCTGATACAGGAAAAATAATGAAAAAAGCAATAAAAGCTGATATAACTGTAACTTTTGGTTATTTAAAAATAGGACATCTACTATATCCGGGGAGGAGTTATTCTGGAGAAATCAAACTTAGCCAAATGTCTTTTTATAAAGGGTATGAAAAAAATTTAAAAAGGTTTTTATTAACAGAAGAAAAGATTAGAGATATTTTACCAAAAAGGCCAAAAGACTCACACAAATATAACTTTGGTTCTATTGCAGTAATTGCAGGGAGTAAAGAGTATTCAGGAGCTCCTATATTATCAGCTTTAGGAGCACAATTAAGTGGTGCAGGAATGGTCTATTTAATCACCCCTTCTTATACTCCCATATTGGAGCATGAGCCTTCAGTAATTTATACAGATTTTAACAAAAACTACTTTGAAAAAAACGATTTGATAAAAATAAAAGGCAAAATTGAAAAAAGTGATGTAATATTAATAGGGCCTGGTATAGGGCAAAATTCAAACGATTTTATAAAAGAAATATTAGAAAAATATTCTCATAAAAAGATTGTGATTGATGCTGATGCAATAGGAGTTATAAAAAAAGTAAAGACTAATAAAAATATGTTAATAACACCTCATGCTGGAGAGTTTCAAAAATTATTAAAAAAAGAAATAGAAAGTATTGAAGATATAGAAAATTATTCTTTAGAAAAAAATATAAACGTTCTCTATAAAAGCACAACATCGTTAATAACAGATGGTGATAATAGTTATTTTAATGTATTTGGAAACGACGCCCTTTCAAAAGGTGGAACCGGTGATCTTGTTTCAGGAGTTATTGCTTCTTATATAGCCCAAGGTTGTACTGTAATAGATTCTACATTGATTGCCACATATTTAGTTTATAAAACAGGGTATGACTTGGGAATAGAAAACACCAATTTTACTGTAACTCCTTTACAAATAGCAAAAAATTTAAACAGAGAATTAATAAAATTAAGAGGTGATTGAAAATTAAAGCGTATATAATTTCAGGAGGGGATAAAACAAAAGATTTATCTTTTTATGAAGAAAATTTATTAAAAACAGATGTAAAAATCGCCTCTGATTCTGGGATAAAAATATTTAAAAAATTAAATATAAAGCCTGATTATCTAATAGGAGACTTAGATTCAGCAAGTAATGAAGATATACAATGGGCAAAACAAAATGACGTACAGATTTTAAAATATCCCGTACAAAAAAATGAGATTGATTCTGAACTTGCAATAATGAAAGCCCAACAGCTTGGATGTAAAAAAGTATTTTTATCCTCAATTACTGGATCCAGAATAGACCACACCTTAGCGGGGATTTACCTACTTGGTAAATATTCAAAATTAGATCCAGAAATTATTGAGGAAGAGTATAGTATAGGTATAGTAAAAAAATATAAAAACATATTAACAAAAAAGAATAATTCGTGGGCCATACTACCTTTGGGTGAAAAAGTAGAGGGACTTACCTTAAAAGGGTTTAAATACAATTTATTTGAAAAAAATATAGATAAATACGATTCCATAGGAGTTAGTAACAAGTCTAAAGAAGAGAACGTCACTATATCTATAAAAAAAGGTATTGTTTTATACATACATTACAAAAAAACAGTGAGGTGAAAAATATGTGGATGATTATTTCAGATACTCACGATAACGTTGAAAAATTGAAAAAAGTAAAACAAATAGTTAAAGAAAATGATGTAGATACAATATTTCATTGTGGTGATTATGTTGCGCCTTTTAGTTTACCTTACATAATAATTGATGGTGTACAATTTTTTGGTATTTATGGAAATAATGACGGTGAAATTTTGGGGTTAAATAAAAAATCAAATGGTATTATCACTCATGGGCCTAAATCTTTTGAACATCAAGGACATAAAATATACATGATGCATGAGCCTTATTCACTAAAAGCCGCTGAAAATTCAAGTTTATATGATTTTATATTTTTTGGGCATACTCACGAGATAGTTACCAGAAAGTCTGTTAAGAGTTTGATTATTAACCCAGGAGAAGCATGTGGCTATTTAACTGGTAAGTCAACTTTATGCATCCTAAATCCAGAAAATAAAGAATACAAAATAATTGAATTATAAATGGAGGAAAATATGGTTGAAAAAAATGATTATATAGAAAAATTTATAGATGAATCGAACAAAAAAAACATTCCCGAACAATTGCCAGCAATAGCAACAAGGTCAAAAATGATAATATATCCTAATTCAGTGATACCTATGTTTGTTGGTAGGGAAAAATCTTTAAAAGCATTGGAAGTAGCTTTAGAAAAACATGATAACTATATTTTTTTAGTTTCACAAAAGAAACTTGAAGATGAAAAACCAAAGGTATCTGATCTTTACAGAGTTGGAACAATTGCAAAGATAGTACAAGTTTCTAAACTTCCAAATGGGGATTTAAAAGTTGTTGTTGAAGGAGTAAAAAGAGGAAAGATAAAAAAAACAGTGCAAGATAAAAAATATTTTATGTTCAATGTAATTCAAATAGATTTAGAAATAAAAAGTACTAAAAAGTTAGAGGCTTTGGCTAGGAAGATAAAAGATCTCTTACAAAATTATATGGAACTAACTAAAAAGTTTCCCCAAGAAGCTATAATGGCTATAGAAGAAACTTCTGATCCAGAAATTATAAGTGATCTTGTTGCTTCAATTATGCCTTTAGAATTAAAAGAAAAACAAAACTTATTAGAAATAACCGTTACAGAAAAAAGATTGAAAACCGAATTAGAAATATTAACAAGAGAAATAGAACTTTTAGAAATAGAGGAAAATTTAGAAACTACAGTAAAAGAAAAAATACAAAAAAATCAAAGAGAATATTATTTAAGAGAAAAGATGAACGTTATTAAAGAGGAATTATCAGATGAAGATGATGAAGATATAAAAGAAATAAAAGAAAAAATTAAAACGGGAGACTATCCAAAAGAAGTTAAAGAAAAAGTAGAAAATGAAATAGAGAGGCTTAATAAAATGTCTCCGTATTCTCCTGAAGCCAATGTAATAAGAACCTATTTAGATTGGTTGATAGAAATACCCTGGAATAAAAAAACAGAAGATAACATAAATATAAAAAAAGCTGAAGAAATTTTAGAGAAAAATCATTATGGATTAGAAGAGCCAAAAGAAAGAATTATGGAATTTTTATCAGTCAGAAAACTTGCAAAAAATTCAAAGGCCCCTATTTTATGTTTTGTAGGAGCTCCTGGTGTTGGCAAAACAACCCTTGGAAAATCAATTGCAGAAGCTACTGGGCGAAAGTTTGGCCGATTGTCTCTTGGGGGTGTAAGAGATGAATCAGAGATAAGAGGGCATAGAAGAACTTATGTAGGGGCTATGCCAGGTAGAATAGTTCAAAAAATAAGGAAGCTACAATCCATGAACCCCGTTATTGTTTTAGATGAGATAGACAAATTAGGAGTCTCTTTTCAAGGGGACCCAGGTGCGGCTTTGTTAGAGGTATTAGATCCTGAACAAAATGTTGATTTTGTAGATCACTACCTTGAATTACCTATAGATCTATCTGAAACGATATTTGTTACAACAGCAAATGTAATGCATACTATTCCACCAGCTTTAAAAGACAGAATGGAAATAATATACATATCTGGTTATACTGATATAGAAAAGTATAAAATAGCACAAAACTATATAATTCCAAAGTTACTGAAAGAACATGGACTTTCCGAAAAGACTTTTAATATTTCTTATAAAGCAGTAAAAGATTTGATATCAAAATATACAAGAGAAGCTGGAGTTAGAGAGCTTGAAAAGAAAATAGCAAAAATAATGAGAAAATCCGCATTAAAATATTCAGAGAATGAAAAGAGAGTTAAAGTCGGGGCTAACAATCTTCACAATTTTCTTGGAGCACCTCCTTATTTCGATTCGGAAAAAAATGAAAAACCTGAAGTAGGTTCTGTGACAGGCTTAGCTTGGACTGCTTATGGTGGTACAATATTACATGTGGAAGTTCTTTCTTTATCTGGGAAAGGAAGGCTTATAACAACTGGACAATTAGGAGATGTAATGAAAGAATCTGCAAAAATAGCCCTATCTCTTTCAAGAAAATTAGTTGAATCAAAACACACAGAAAAGGGAACCTTATTTGAAAAAAAAGATTTTCATATTCATTTACCAGAAGGGGCAGTACCAAAAGATGGCCCATCAGCAGGGGTCACTTTAACGACAGCCTTGATTTCTGTAGTTTTGAATAAAGAGATAAGAAATGATATAGCTATGACAGGTGAAACAACATTAAGAGGCAAGGTTCTGCCAGTGGGAGGAATAAAAGAAAAAGTATTATCAGCTTACAGATCAGGTATTAAAGAAGTTATTCTTCCTAAAGCAAATGAAAAAGATGTTGAAAAAATACCTGAAGAAATTAGAAAAAATATTAAATTCGATTTTGTGAGTCAAATAGAAGAAGTGTTAAAAATAGCTTTGATAGGTAGTGATTTTAATGATTAAGAAAGCAGAACTTTATAAAACAGTTTATAGAATAGACCAATTACCACCAGAAGACAAACCAGAAGTGGCGTTTGCAGGAAGATCAAATGTAGGTAAATCAAGTCTTTTAAATTCTTTAATGAAAATAAAGATAGCAAAAACAAGTTCAAAACCAGGTAAAACTCGTTCTATAAACTATTATTTAGTCAATGATAATTATTATTTTGTTGACCTACCTGGATATGGATTTGCTTCTGTAGCTAAGACAGAAAGAGAAAAGTGGAATGAACTCATGAACAATTATTTTATTAACAGAATGAACCTAAAAATGGTTTATGTTTTGATAGATCATAGGCATAAGCCACAAAAAAATGATCATATGATGATTCAATGGCTAAAAAGCCTCAACATGCCTTTTATGATAGTTTTAACAAAATCAGATAAATTAAATCAAAGTGAAAAAATAAAAAAATTGAATGAAATAAAAAATGAATTATCAGTTTATGGAGAATACATCTATTTTCAAACATCTGCTAATAAAAATAAAGGAATAGAAGAATTAACTAATTCTATACTAGCATTCTTGAAATAAACCGGCTTAATGTCGGTTTTTTCTTTATAGTTGGATTTGTGATATAATGTTTAATGGAAGAAGTTTTATATATTTTACATTGGAGGGAAAAGTATGAGAAGTGTAATGATTGACGGAAGTATATCTTATAATTCTAATTCTCAAATTCTTAATTCTGAGTACTTTAAAGAAATAATATGTGAATTGATTCTCGATAGCGAAGAAAAAAGAACTTCTTTACTTCCTTTTTTTGAAAAATTCAAGAAATCAAATGATGTAGTTGATGTTAGAAAGAAGTACGACATTGATGCATTGATTCAATTGATGATAGCTTTATCAGTTAATAGTGTAGAACATGTTGATGCATCTCCATATTATGGGTTTCCTAAAATGAGCAATAGAAAAGAAACTTTAATAATTTTTATTGAAAGTATTTTTAATATTTGGAGAAATAAACATAGATTCATGATAAAAAATGATACGTTTACACAGACCTCTTATAATAGAATTAATAAACAAATGATGCTTGTAAAAAATAATTCCGATTTGAAAAGTTTAGTCTTAAGCCTTTATAGACAAATTTTAGTTAATATTTCAGATACAAAATTAAAAGTTTTAAGACAATTACCATCTGGGGCTCAGGTGGGTTTTCTTATAGATCATCCTAATATTAAAGATGAAGCAAAATTAAATTGTGAATGGATATACGATACTAAATTTGTTTGGAGTACTGTATTTGAACCTCCTGTAATCTTTTATACAAGATCAAATAAAAGAAGAGGGTTATTCAAAGTAAAAGACAAACCAATATTAAATAATATAAAAGTTGAAAATCCTGAAGACTGGTTGATGTTTCCCATACACGTTAATTCAAAATTAATATATATTCTTGTATATAAGGAATATTTATCTTTAGCAGCAGGATTAGGTAATCTTTTTGAGTTTGCAAGCTTTAATATAGTTGAAAACACAAAACCAGATGGAATTTATTTTTTTGGAGTTTCAAAAGAAAATTTTGAATCAGAAGAAGATTATAATGGAATTATATATAAAGAAAAAGATGGCACATATGTTGGAATGGTTGGCGATGATCCTTCTATAGACTATTTTGGCTATATGAAGAAGATGATTCTTACAATCCATAATTTGACAGTTATTGATGAGTCAAGATTACCAATTCACGGAGCATTAGCTCAAATTAAATTAATGGATGGTAGATCTGCAAATGTTATGATTATGGGAGATTCTGGCGCAGGTAAATCAGAAACATTAGATGCTTTGAACAGATTAAAAAAGCAAGTTTCAGAAGTAAATATATTAATAGATGATATGGGATCTCTTGACATATTAGCAGACGGTACAGTTGTTGCATATGGTACAGAAACCGGAGCTTTTGTAAGACTGGATGACTTACAACCAGGATACGCTTACTCTGCTATGGATAGAAGCATATTCATGAATCCGAATGAAGTTAATGCAAGAGTAATTGTTCCTTATTCAAATTATGACGAAATAATAAAACCAACGAAAGTAGACTACTTTTTGTATGCAAATAATTATGTTGAAATCAAAGAAAACGAAAAGCCTTTACATTTTTTTGATAATGCAGAAGAAGCTTATGAGATATTTTCTAAAGGGGCAAGAATGGCAAAAGGAACAACAGCCGAAAAAGGACTAACATATAGTTATTTTGCGAATCCTTTTGGGGCAATTCAAAGAAAAGAAAAACATGAAAAAATTGCAAAACATTATATGAGCCAAATGATTAAAAATGGAGTTAAAGTAGGAGAATTAAGAACTCAACTTGGAATAAATGGCTTTGAAGAAGAAGGGCCTATTATAGCGGCTAAAAATTTATTATCGTTATTGACTGAAGAATTAGAATGAGGATTTAAATTGAATAAATATGAAAAATTAAAAGAATTTATAAATAAATCAGAGAAAATCGTAATTTTGTCAGGTGCTGGTATATCTACTAATACAGGCATACCGGATTTTAGAGGTAAAAATGGGATTTATACAAATGCAGAAATTGAAAATCCTGAACTAATATTTGATTATTATTATTTTAAAGATAATCCTGAATTATTTTATAGATTTCATAAAAAATTTTTAGAATATGTTGAAAAAGCTGAACCCACATTTGCTTACAGAAAGATTTATGAACTTGAAAAGCAAAATAAATTGTTAGGAATTATAACTCAGAATATAGATTCTCTACATAAAATAGCTGGAAATAAAAAAGTATACGAAATTCATGGCGGTTTATACGATAATCATTGTTTAAATTGTGGAAGAAATTATAGTTATGATCAAGTAAAGAAGAAAATGGATAAAAGTATTGTTGCAAGATGTGATATATGTAATTCAATAATAAAACCAGACATAGTTTTCTTTGGAGAAGCTGTCAAACATTTGGATGAATCAGTAGAAATTATGCAGAAATCCGATCTACTATTAATATTAGGTTCTTCCCTTATGGTTACTCCAGCTGCTTATTTACCAATGTATTCAGATGCAGATATAGTGATTATTAACAAAGGCGAGTTTTCTAAGTCGTATTTAAAAGAAGAGAATATTAAATTGATCTTCAACGAAGATATAGACGAAGTTTTCAAAGAGATTTATAAATAAAAAATGCCAAAACTAAAAGTTTGGCATTTTTTATTTATAGAGTTATTCTTCTTCGTTAATACCATTATTGTCATTTTTTTCAAATTTTTCAGCATCAACTTCTTCAATTTTTACCTTATCTTTGATCACATCTACAACTTTATTTTTTAATGTGTCCCATACTACATCGTTTAATAATTTTTGGTTTGAATAAATAGCTTCTCTTGTCCTTTCGTATGGCATTTGCCACATTTGAGAAATATTTTTTATCGCGTTTGTTATTTCTTCATCTGAAACTTCTATGTTGTTTTCTTTTGCAAGTTCATCAACTACAACCAATTCTTTGATCCATCTTAAAGAAGAGTCTTTTACATTCTCTTTTAATTTTTCCACATCATTGTCATTTTTTTGTAATTCTTCTTCGTATTTTTCCTCTTTTTTTAATTGGGCAATATAATTTTCACAATATTCTTCTATTGTTTGGCCTGATATTTCAATTTCTGTATGGTCAGGCAATTCACCGATAATGTAATTTCTTATAAAATCCTGATTCCAAGATTCATATTGTTCTTTTCCTTCAGATCTGAATTTATTTTTTAAATCTTCTAATGATTGCACATCTGAATCTAACTCTTTAACAAATTCTTCTGTCAATTCAGGCATTTTCCTTAAATAAATATCTTCCAAGTTAACTTTATAGAAATATTTTTTATCTTCAAACTCTTTTTCATATTCTATTACATCGCCTTTTGACTTTCCAACAACCTCTGTAACTATAGGTCTATTGTCATCTTCTCTTAAAGTATATTCATTTTCTTTATCTTCTTGAAGAACTTTACCATCTTGATTTTTAACAGTATATGTTACTCTTACAAAATCTCCATATTCCGCATTGCCTTCTTTAGGTTCTAAAATTGCGTTTTGTTCTAAAAGTTCATTGATTTTATCTTCAACAAATTTTTCGATTATTGATTCTGATTTTGGTATTTCTACTTTTATATTTTCAAAATCTGTACTTTTTACTTTAGGGTATGTATGAACAGTGATTTCAACTTCAAAAATTCCTCCGTCGTTTGCTGTTGAATCAACTTTTGGTGGGAATAAAGTTTTTTCATTGTTTTGAATTTCTTGAATGGCATCTTCTAAAAGAATGTCGTTAACCCAATTATCATAATTTTCACCCAATTTCATTTTTATTATACCTACAGGGGCTTTACCCTTTCTAAAACCTGGAAATTTGTAATTTTTATTAACTTCTTTTACAACGTCATTTTCTGCTTTTTTGTACTCATTTTCTTCAAACTTTACTAAAAACTTTTTTAAATTTTTATCTTCCGATATTAACTGCTTATCCATTTCGATACCTCCATAAACTTTTTTAATCAACATGCTTTAAATATTATACATTTTTAATACTTTTATTTTGTTAAAATAAAGTCAAATTTAATTTATAAGGTAAAAAATAGGTGTCAACAGTACAAAAAAATTTCTAAGTATGATTTTTTATATGCCTATCAAATATGGTATGATTTATATATAAAGAGTTTTTACTTTAATTTTAATTAATTATAATGTTTAGTTATAATTAAAAATGGTAAAATATTAAGTGATAATAAAATTTATCCTACTTTATGATTAACGTTTAATATAATTTTGAGGTGAGTCAATTTAATGATTACAGAAAATTTTATAGAGGGAGCAAATGTTCTTTATGGTGAAAAAA
Source organism: Geotoga petraea (assembly GCF_900102615.1). NCBI lineage: Bacteria > Thermotogati > Thermotogota > Thermotogae > Petrotogales > Petrotogaceae > Geotoga > Geotoga petraea. Next base: position 326,037 of record NZ_FMYV01000001.1, read on the forward strand.
ATGAGATTTTAAATTCAATTTATAAACGTTTTGAAAATAATCAAAAAACTTGGATAATTACTTTGAATACTTTAATGTATATGGAATATTTTAAAAACGATGTTTATAAGAATTCATTTCATAAAGCTGATATTTTAATCCCTGATGGAATAGGTATAGTTAAATATATGAATAAAAAAGGTTTGAAAACAGAAAGATGTCCAGGTATTGAAACTATGAAATATTTTTGTGAAATTTCCGGAAAGAACGACAAAGGTATTTTTCTTTTAGGAAGTAGAGACGAAGTATTAAAAAAGGCAAGTATAAATATAGAAAAAGAATTTGTTACAAAAATTAATGGTTATCAAAATGGTTACTTTTCTAAAGAAAGAGATAGTGAAATAGTAGATATAATAAATTTTTCAAATGCTGATTTTCTCTTCGTTGGCATGGGAATACCAAGACAAGAAGAATTTATTTTGAACAATTATGAAAAACTTAAACCAAAAATCATAATGGGGGTAGGAGGAAGTATTGACGTTTTTGCTGGAGAAGTTAAACGAGCGCCTATACTATACCAAAAACTTGGTATAGAATGGTTCTATAGAATGCTAAAAGAGCCAAAGAGATTTAACAAATTTCCAGAGTTAATCAAATTTTATTTAAAGTATTATTTAAAGAGATAAATCGGAGGTGTTAAGGTGATTTTAAAAAATTGTACACTATTAACTGGGGCTATTGGTGAAGTGATAGAGAATGGTGCCGTATATGTTCAAGATGGTAAGGTTATAGATGTTGGTTCTGCAGAAAAAATTCTAGAGAAATACGGTGTTGAAGAAAAAAATATTAGGGATTTAAATAAAAAAATATTATTACCTGGGTTAACAAATCCATATACAAGCTACTATATTAACGAATTAAATTTAAATAGCAAATTGAGAGATTCAAATTTACCTCCATATGAAAAATTTTCTAAAATAGTTAATTTTGCACTAAATAAATCAGATGAAACTGAATTGTTCAAAGACATAATGACATTGGGAAGTTTCAAATCTTTGATAAATGGTGTAACTTCTTCAATTGTATCATTACCATACAGTAAGAATATAACCTATGTTAAAGAAATTGCAGAACAAATAGGAGTAAGGGTAAAACCATCACCAATTTTACTAACAGAAAATGGAATTGCAAGGAATATAAGAGACGATATCTTGGAGAACAGAGATATAAAATCTTTAACAATTTTGGGCGTTTGGGGGTTAGAAAAAGAAGATTATGACTTCCTTGAGAAATTTTTGAATGATGACAGAAGGTTGAGAATTGCCATCGTTGATTTTCAACAAGAAGAAAGATACGCTATGCTCAAACATGGTAAAGAACTAATGAACATTATAAGAGAAAATAATTTATTATCAAAAAAAGTTGATGTTATCTATGCAGGTAATGTCACTGCTGAAGTCATGGATTATTTTGCTTCTAAAGGAGTAAGGCTTATTAAAAGTGTAAGAACGGAATTAATGGAAATAAACACATCTCCTAATCTCTTGGATATGTTGGGAAGAGGTATGAAAGTTGCTATTGGTTCAGGCCTTATTGATTATTCTTTATTCAATGAAGCCAAAACACTTTTAATAACAGAAAAATTCAACAACAAAGCTAAACACAATATTTTGTATAACGAAGTAGAAAGAACTATATTTATGAGCAATTATCAGTTTTCCTCAGAAGAGTTTGATTTGCAATTAGGTCAAATTAGTTCTGGAAAAGAGGCAGATTTTACTATTTTAAGTTCAAGAACAGGTGACTATATTTTCAACACTAATACACCTTTTACCGAAATATCTTTTAGAATGGGAAATGAAATAGAAGTTTCTGGAGCAGTTGTAGGTGGAGAAATAAGCCTATGGGATAGGGAACCTCAAAAAGCGGACACAAAAGAAATAAGGAGAATACAAAAGAAAATAAATGATTACGTAAGAAATTTGGTTATATAAAAAAGCGAGCTTAAAGCTCGCTTTTTTATATAAGCTGAATACTCAGTCTGCTCATATCTGAAGAAATATTCAAATAGCAAGTATACTCTGCTTCTGAAAAATTTGCTGAAATATAAGAACCATCTTCTCTTTCAATTAACCCTTCAAAAGTTCTGAGATTAAGTTCACCTACTTGATTCAATACAAGGCCAACATTATCAGGTAACTTTACTGTTAAGGTAGATATTTCAAGGTCGGCATCTATTGAACTATCCTTTGTATTTGAAGGGATTAGCACTATTTTTGATGCTGTAGAATTAATAATAACATTATCGGGAAAAGATTTTCTCATATCTATAAAAACATCAGAAACACTTAAATTCAATAAATAATTGTATTTTAAATCTTCTCTTATCCAAGAAGTCATTTTAGATCTTTCTGGAACTTTTATATTAGAAACTTTTAATTTGTTTTCAACCTTAAGCTCGTTGTCATTCCAATCAAAGGATCTTTTAAAAATATCTCCATCTGATAAAGAATCAATTTTAACGTTATAATTTTCAGATGAAGCAGAAACCAAAGATAACTTAGTCCAGTCAAGGTTGTAACTCAAATTATATTTATTTCTATTAAATGGTACTTTGATTTTCATGTGGTCATCTTTTATCTTGTTACTTTTAATACTTAAAAATCTGTTAGATGTAAAAATTGAATATATGCCCCAGCCTATTAGGTAAGAAGCTATAAGTAAAAGAATTATTTGCCAAAATCCAATATTTTGTTTAAATATTCCAAAGGCATCTATCAAAAGAATTGAACCAAAAATGATACTTCCTACCTTGTCACTTTTAGGATTTTTAAACACTTTTAACCCATCAGCTAAAAATATTACACCAAAAAATATTTCGACAGCTATTGAAAAGCTTATGGTTATTTCAAATACAACACCTAATAAAATAATTATACCAATTAATATTGAAACTAAAGCACCACTCAATTTTTTCTCCTCCTATCTGGTATTAATGAGCTTATTCCAGAAGTCAAGAGGAATGAACCGATTAATACTAAAAGAAATTCCCAAAAATTGAAATTTAATCCAAATAATGATAATGAATCCAGAAAAAGAATGACTCCTGAAGTTAATCCAAAAAGTGTTCTTCTTACTATTTTTTTAATATCTTTTCTCTTTATAAAACTATTTCTTGCTACATGTATTGAACCTTTGGCTATTTTTCTTGCAAATTCTGGCATATCTTTTTCAGATTCTATTTCTTCTTCCGCATAATTTAGTTGCTCGTTTGCATAATGTATTTCATTTTGATCAGAACCATCAATTACTTTTCCATTTATATTTATTGATGGTTTAATTAATCCAATACCACTTGCAATTAATATTATTGATATGATAAGCTCTAAAATTCTCCAAAAACTTAAAGACAGGTCCAAGAAAACAGAAAGAAACAGCAATGTACCAACAACTATCATTATAACAGCAATTTTTCTCATTTGCTTGCACCTCTTTTTTTCAAAAATTTTTCGGCGTCATCCTTATTATATCCAATTTCTGATAGGAGTTCTATGGCAAAATCATAAGATATTTTTTCTTGCTTAAAAAGTTCCAATATTTTCTTTTCTTCTTGTGTTAAAAAATCATCAGAAATAATTTTTTCTTCAGTATTAGTAGAGTTAAAATGTTTTTCATCATTCTTTTGTTTTGTAAAGTGTTTAGATTCTATACCTCGGATCTTTAGGTTACCTGTAATTACTTTAACAACCATTCTCCTTTTTTCAAAAGATAACTCAACATCTTGTTTTTCTATGAGATCTACATTGGATTTTAAGGTTGACGAATAAGGAGTTAATTTTTTTGTTATGTAAATAGGTTCTTTACCACAAATATTAACCATAGCCTCACCTGTAATTACTGTAATTTTCATCAAATCAAAGTCAGAATTCATTTTACTTATATCTAAATTACCTGTTATTAGGTGGCAATCAATATTTTGTATTTTAGAATCCTCATATTTTATATTACCTGTTGTAACCGATATTTCATCATTTAAAAAGTCAGAGTTTTCAGAAAGAAAATTTCCTGTTATTAATTTTGATTTATGGTTTTTTATCTTAGATTTTTTAATCCTCGTATTTCCAGTAATTATCTTATTTTCAAAATAATTTAAATTTACATCTTTAATGTTCACGTCACCTTGAACAAAATTGACTTTTAATTCTTCAAAATTATCGGCCAAATATAGGTTAACATGTAAAGTTTTATTAGATATAAACCCAAAAAACTTGTTGAGAAAAGAATCGTTACTTCTTGAAAATCTTATAAAATAGCCATCTTCTCCAATTTTTCCGTGTGGGAAACCTTCTTCAAGATCTTCTTCTAATTCAAAATATGATTTTTCTGATTTTGTGACATTTAACTTTATTTCATCATGTTTTGATTCAATGTTTATTCTTTTTATTCCTTCTAAATTAATAGTTTTAGACATTTTAAAATCCCCCTTATTTTAAAATTATTAATTGTCCCTCATATTTTTGGTTACTTTATCTTATTGTTGATGAAGTTTAGTTATTTTTGTATTTTTTCAATATGGTTTTAGCTTCTTCAGGAGTTATTTCTCCTTTTTCAATTTTTTCTAAAATTTCCATAGTTTTTTTTCGGTTATCCTCTTCAGATTCATATCCTAATGCTTTTACCAATTCTTCTAATCTGGCTTTAGCTGTTGGATATGAAATACTTAATTCTTTTTGAAGCTCAGATAAATTTCCTCTGTTTTTTATAAAAATCTTCAAAAATATTAGTTGTTCGTCTGTTAATTGTGCGAATTCTTCTATTTGGAAATTCCCGGTAATTTCAGTTGCGCATTTTTCACATTTATACTTCTGAATGTTTAACCTTCCCCCGCAAACTGGACAGGTAGTTAATCTTCTTTTATACATTTTAATCCTCCTCATATATTTAATTTTTATATTAAAAATATTGAATAAAATACAAAAATATTTAATCTCAAAAAAATTATACAACATAAAATTAAAAATGTCAATAATAAATTAAAAATAAATTCAATAATATCAAATTAAAAGTTAAAAATATTAATATGTATATAAAATTTTATTATTAATCATTTCCATTATGTTATTAAAAAAGAAGAAATAATAAAATAGTATTATTGTAGATGAGAAAGGAGGATTAATATGACAAATAAGTTTAACGAACTGAAAAATAAAGTAATATATGAAATATTTCTAAGAAATTATTCAAAATCTGGAACATTTAACGAAGTTTACTGCGACCTTGAAAGAATTAAAAAACTTGGGGTAGATATTATTTGGTTTATGCCTTTTTACCCTATAGGAAAAAAGAATAGAAAAGGTAATTATGGATCTCCTTATTCTATTTCAAAGTACGACGAAATATCTTATGAATATGGAGGTATAGATCAATTCAAAAAAATAATCAAAAAATCAAAAGAACTTGGTATGCAAGTTATGATAGATATAGTTTTTAATCATACTTCGAATGATTCATATATTTCAAAAAATCATAAAGATTGGTTTATTTTGAATGATGATGGGGATTTTTTTAGGAAGGAGCCAGATTGGTTTGATATAGCTGATTTGAATTTTAAAAATAGTGAATTGTGGGATTATTTGATAAATATTTTAAAATTTTGGAAAGATATTGGTGTCGAAGGATTTAGATGTGATGTAGCCTCTCTTATTCCTTTAAATTTTTGGGAAAAGGCCAGAAGTCAAGTTGATCCAGAAAAAAAACTTATATGGTTGGCCGAAAGTATGGAACCAGAGTATCTACGGGCTCTTAGAAAAGAGGGATATGATGTAGTTTCTGATACAGAATTATATAGAGTTTTTGATTATACTTACGATTATGATGGATACGAAAAAATACATAAATATTTTAAAGGTGAAATAGAATTATCTGGTATAGTAGAATATATAAAAACACAACAAACAATTTACCCAAGGGAATCTTTGAAGATGAGGTTTTTAGAAAATCACGACAAACCCAGAATAGCAAGTTTAATTTCTTCCAAACAGAGATTAAAGAATTGGACGACATTTTATATGACTTTACCTGGATCTTCCTTAATTTATGCTGGACAGGAAATAAAAGATGATAAGTACCCAGATTTATTTGAAAAAACGTCTATAAATTGGGATGATGGAGATTACGAATTTTTAAATTTTATAAAAAAAATAATAGTTATTTCAAAAGAAATTAAAGCTGAATCAAAATATTTTGAAATCAATGAAGTTAAAAAAGGTGTTGTAGAAGTTAAATGGACTGGAGAAAAATATGATTATCTTATTATTTTGAATTTAGAAGAAAAATATGGAAATATTTTTTTAAATAATTTTTATGAAGGATATGATATGATTAATAAAGAAAAAATTAAATTAAATAAAAAATATAAATTACAAAAAGAACCACTGATTATAAAGTCTATAAAATAGCTTCTAAAACTGATAAAAGTTTTATTTTTCAACCAAAAAATGTTATAATTTTTAAAGTATAAATAATTTTCTTCGGAGGTGTATAATGGGGCTTTTTGATAAATTAAAAAAAGGGTTATCTAAAACAAGAGAAACATTTTTTGGAGGGATAAAAACCCTTTTCGCGGGTAAAAAATTGGATGATGAAGTCCTTGAAGAGTTAGAAGAGATATTGATAATGTCAGACATGGGTATGGAAACCGTTGAAAAAATATTAGATGATCTAAAAAGTGAATATAAAAAACAAGAACCAGATGATCCTTTGTTATTGTTAAGAGATATTATGGTGTCTAACCTTGAATCAGAGGGATTTAATGCAAATCCACAGCAAAATCCATACATCATTTTTGTAGTTGGAGTGAATGGTAGCGGGAAAACCACTACAATTGCAAAGTTGTCTAAAAAATATATAAGTGAAGGTAAAAAAGTTGCTATAGCGGCTGCTGATACCTTTAGAGCTGCTGCTATTGAGCAAATAAAACATTGGGGAGAAAAAATTGGAGCTACCGTTATTGCACACGAACATGGTTCTGATGCTGCAGCTGTGGTTTTTGACACTCTTAAACATGCAAAATCAAAAGGTAAAGAAATCGTTATTGTAGATACAGCTGGAAGACTACATAATAAGAGCCATCTAATGGAAGAATTAAAAAAAATTAAAAGAGTTATAGAAAAAGAAACAGATGGCCCACATGAAACCTTGTTAGTTTTAGATGGAACGACTGGACAAAATGGTGTACAACAGGCGAAAGCTTTCAAAGATTCTGTCGATATAACAGGCGTTGTTGTTACGAAGTTAGATGGTACTGCAAAGGGAGGAATAGCTTTTTCTATAAATAATCAGTTAAATATACCTATAAAAATGATAGGTGTAGGAGAAAAAGAAGACGACCTTCAAATGTTTGACCCAAAATCTTACGTAAATGCACTTCTTGGGGTTGAAGATGATGGCTGATTTTTGGAAAGATACAGTCAAATGTCCGATTTGTGGAAATGAATTTATGTTTAGTAAGGTATCTAGTCAAGCTATAAAGGTTAAAGAAAGGGATATAGATTTAAAACCTATTTATAAAGGCGTCAATCCATTAAAATATTCTTTGATAACTTGCCCCCACTGCTACTTTACATTTAATGAAAAAGATGCCGAAAATATAAAAAATGAAATCAAGGAATTACACTTTTCAAAAATACAGGATTTTTTGAAAACTCTTTCTGAAAAAGATATGAAGGGTTTAGATAATTATGATACAAAGGATTTGGATTTTTATAAAAAGCAAATAGTGATAGCTTCAGAGATATATTCTATTTTAGAAAAACCTTTTGAAGTTTCCAGATTGCTTTTAAAATTATCTTGGGTTTATAGGGAAGAAAACGATGAAAAGAGAGAACTAAAGATTTTAAACAACATACTCAAAATAAATAACAAATTCTATGAATCAGCAGATAACGATAGGGAAACAATATTTTTACTATTTTATGATTCATATATTAATTATAGATTAGGTAAAAAAGAAGAAGCTGCGAAAAATATTGAACGATTAGTGAGAAATTATTCTAAAACCAAATCTCCTTATATAAAAGCAGCAAAAGAATTACGGGGTGAACTCAAATGAAAAAGATATTATTATTTTTGGTATTAATTATGATTATCTTTATTTTTTCTGGCTGTTCTATGTTTTCACAACAAGAAGAACCAAAATTGCCAGATCAAGATATACAAGAGTTACAAGAATCGATTAATCAATTAAACGAAAAATTAACTAAAATGGAAAAAGATATTAACCAATTATCCGACGAATTTTATCAGAATAAAAGGAAAGAGAGTTATGATTATAGTGTAATAACCGATTTGAAAACTCAATTTTCTTCCATGAAAGAAAGGTTGACATTGATAGAAGGCTTAATTTATAAAGGTGAAAGTTCTGATAAAGTTGAAAAAATATTGAATTTAAACAAAAGAGTTGAAAACATAGAAAAATCGATAACTTCTATTGAAACTGGTGGGACTTCAAGTTCTTCAACAGTTATAGGTGAAAAAGTAGGAAATATTGAAGAAGAAATAAATATGTTGAAATCTGAAATTTCAGATATTAAAAATAACCAAGAAGATATATACATATTAAACAAAATAAGTGAAATAAATGAAAGATTGGACTCTATAGAAAAGCAAAAATCTTCATCGAACATTGAATTTAATGAAGATGAAATAAGAGCTTTAATTGACAAAACGATAAAGAATATGGATTTGAGTACGTATCTTGAAGATACTATAGAGTACAAAGCTGAGCAAGCTATATCCAAGCTCTATTATGGGTCTCAAAGTGAAAGCCTTATTAAAATAAACGAATTATCAGAAAATGTTTTAAAGCTTGAAGAACAAATTCAAAATCTTGAATATCAATTTCAAACATTGTCTTCAAAACCTTCAAATAGCTTACAAGAAAGGTATTTAAGTGAAATTACTGATTTGGAAAAAAAGATAAATGCAGCACTGTTTTCAATAGGTGATTCGCAGTTAAGATCATTGTATGAAAACCAAGAAGAAATAGTTTATACTGTTAAATCAGGTGATTATCTTGGAAAAATATCAAATGCATTTTCTTTAGGTCCTAATGGCGTTGATATAATTATGGCTGCAAACAACATTGAAGATCCAAAATATATAAGAGTTGGTCAAAAATTGACAATTCCTGTTGGAAATATTGAGAATTATATAGAATGGCCTTTAAAATCCACAAAATCATCTGAATATAATAGAATAGTTATAAAGTTTGGCCAAAGGACAGAAAATGGGATTTCTTCCGGTATAGGAGTTCTGCCAGCAAAAAATGAGCAGGTTTACCCTCTATTACCAGGAAGAGTTATTGAAACTGGCACTGCTATGAATGGCAATTGGTATGTAAAAATAGATCATGGAAATTCTATTGTTAGTATGATTAGTAATATAAGGACTATATATGTTAAAGAGGGAGATTGGGTTAATAACGAAAGCTCTCTTGGCTTAGTTGAAAAAGATAAAATCGTATCGCTTGAATTGTGGAAGAGTGGAGAACCGAAAGATCCGTTAAAATTATTCTTCAAAATTTCAGGAGATTTTATGGCTACATATTATACTGAGTGGGACGATAAGTACGTTCACTATCCTACTTTTAGAATAACTAAATCAGGAAAAATTCCAACTGTTTGGAAAACCATTGCTGCTGACCCTGATGTATTACCTATAGGAACCGTTGTTTATATACCAGAGTTAAAAGAACTGCCTAATGGCGGTTTTTTTGTAGTAGAAGATACTGGTGGAAAGGTAATCGGAAAAAAAATTGATATTTATGTTAATGATGTAAGACTCGCCCAAAAAACAGAAGACGTTACCATATATATAGTTGGTAAGGAGGGTTAATGATGGGATTAACGGTAAAAAGTAGCTATGCAATGAGAGCTCTTTTTGAATTGGCTCTTTTGAATAAAGATGGTGTTAAAAAAGTTTCCATATCTGAATTATCTCAGAGACAACAAATACCAAAAGACTTTTTGGAAAAGATTTTTTCAGAACTTAGAGATGCAGGTATTTTGAAATCTATAAGAGGTAGATATGGTGGTTATGTTTTATTAAAAGAACCAAAAAATATTAGATTAAGTGAAATAGTAAATATATTAGATAAACCGCTACAATCTTATGAATGTGTTAGTGGAGAATGTAATTTAGAAATTAGTTGTGCAGTAGAGTTTGTATGGAAGAGGGTTCACAATATAATGATGTTGGAACTGGACAAGATGACTTTACAAGATATTATGGATTATGGAATGAAATTGTCAAAATTGAGCAATAATGGAGATGTACAAAAAAATGTCGAATAAAAGAGCAATTATGTTGATGAGTGGAGGTGTGGACAGTTCAGTCGCAGCATATTTACTAAAGAAAGAAGGTTATGAAGTAATAGCTGTTCATTTTAAAACAGTCAAAGATGAAGTGTTTTCATTGATTCCAGAAAAAAAGAAGGTATGTTGTAGTCCTTCAGATACGATAGATGCTATCAATGTTTCAAAAAAATTAGAATTGGACGATTTTAAAATTGTAGATATACAACAAGAATTTAAAGAAAAAATTATAGATTATTTTATAAAAGAATACAACGATGGTAAAACCCCAAATCCTTGTATGCTGTGCAACCGTTTTTTCAAGTTTGGTAAGGCAATCGAAATGGCAGAAGAAATGAATGCAGATGTTGTTGTAAGTGGCCATTACGTTATTTCTGAATATTCTAATGAGCATCAAAATTGGGTTATTAAAAAAGGAGTTGACAATTACAAGGATCAATCGTATTTTTTATCAATGGTTAAACCTGAATATTTGAAAAAAATGTACTTCCCTTTGGGAAAAATGAAAAAGGTCGAAATAAGGAAAATAGCTGAAGATCTAAACTTATCTGTTGCGGACAAACCTGATAGTCAAGAGCTATGCTTTATACCCGATAATGATTACAAAAGATATTTAGTAGATGCTGGAATAGAAACTTCTAAAGGGAAAGTATATGACTTTAAAGGTGAACACATAGGATATCATACTGGTTATACTGATTATACAATAGGTCAAAGAGCCGGTATTGAATATATAAAAAATCAGAACCAAAGGTTGCATGTATACAAAATAAACTCTCAAGATAATTCAATAACAGTTGCACCAACTGAAAAAGTTCATTTTAAAGGCTTAATTGCAAAGAATATGAACAAATTTGTAGATTTTGAAGATGAGTTTAGCGCTGTTTGCAGGATTAGAAAAAGATCTGAAGAAAAACCAGCAAAAATAAAAAAAATTTCTGAAAATGAATATCAAATCGTATTCGAAGAACCTATATTTGCAGTGACTCCAGGTCAATTTGCAACAATATACGATGAATCAGGAATTGTTTTGGGATGTGGAGTTATAGATAAATATTTGGAGGATTGACTATGGATAAAAGAACAGCAGTTTACCCAGGAAGTTTTGATCCAATAACATATGGACATATTAATTTAGTCGAAAGAGCATCTGAAAGGTTCGATAAAATATATGTCTCTGTAATGAACAACATGCAAAAAAAATATTTATTTGATTTAGATGAGAGAGTTGAGATGACAAGACAAAATCTTTCTCATATACCAAATATTGAAGTAGATAGCTTTTCTGGCCTTTTAGTTCAATACTGTAAAAAAAAGAAGATCTATACTGTATTGAGAGGACTAAGAGCCGTTACAGACTTTGAATACGAATTACAGATGGCTAATGGGAATAGATCTTTGTTTCCTGAATTGGAAATATTTTTTTTGATGGCTGATATAGCTCATTCATTTATATCTTCTTCTATGGTAAAAGAAGTATCGAAACATGGAGGAGATGTGAGCACTTGGGTTCCACCAAATGTTGAAGAAGCATTGATTAAGAAATTTAAAAAACATTAAAAATATCTTTATTGAATTGTACTTTCTTATATGATACAATATATTGGTTTAATTAAAAAACACACAAGGAGGGACAACATATGGCCGTAAGCACGGAATTGATCAAAAAATTAAGATCACAAACTGGTGCAGGAATGCTTGATTGTAAAAAAGCATTAGATGAAACAAATGGAGATTTAGATGCTGCAGTTGATTATTTGAGAAAAAGAGGTGCAGCAAAAGCAGCTAAAAAAGCTGATAGAGAGACAAAAGAAGGTATTGTATATTCATATATTCATCATAATGAAAAAATTGGAGTATTATTATTATTAGGTTGTGAAACTGACTTTGTTGCTAAAACGGATGAATTTCATGAATTAGCAAATAAAATCAGCTTACAAATTGCATCAATGAATCCTAAATATATTTCAAGAGAAAATGTACCAGAAGAAATTATAGAAAAAGAAAAATCCATTTATGTTGATGAAGTAAAATCTTCAGGTAAGCCAGAACATATTGTAGAAAAAATAGTTGAAAATAAAGTAGAAAAATATTTTGAAGAGAATTGTTTATTAGAGCAAGAATATGTTTTTGGAAAAGGTGAAAAAATTAAAGATATGATCACACAAGCAATTGCTAAAATTGGTGAAAATATTACTGTTGATAATTTTTCAAGATTTGCAATTGGTGAATAATTAAAGGGGGGGTAATCCCCCCTTTTTTTTGAGGGAGGGGTAAAAAAATGTATAGAAGAATAATGTTAAAACTTAGTGGAGAAGTTTTATCTGGTATAGGTAACAAAGGATTTAATTCTGAAAATGTAAAATACTTATCTGAAGAAATTAAAAAAGTATCTCAGCATGGAATGAACGTGGGAATGGTTATTGGTGCGGGTAATATTTTTAGAGGCAAAGAATTAACTGGTGTGACAAATAGCATTGCAGATCATATAGGAATGCTTGGAACAGTTAGCAATGCATTATATTTAAAAGACTACTTCGAAAAAAATGGAATCAAGACAATTGTTGTTTCGCAAATTGTTAACTTGCCATCAGTTAGAAATATATACTATGATGACATAGAACTTTATTTTAACTCTGGCTATGTTGTTATTTTTGCTGGGGGAACTTCAAACCCTTTTTTTACGACAGATACTGCTGCAGCACTAAGAGCTGTAGAAATGAAAGCAGAGGTGCTGATAAAAGCTACCAAGGTTGAAGGAATATACGATAAAGACCCTAAAATATTTACAGATGCTGTGAAATATGATACAATTAAATATGATGACGCAATCGCTAAAAGTTTAAAAATAATGGATACAGAAGCTTTTGCTATTTGTCAAAGGTATGAGATGCCTATTACAGTTTTAGACTTCTTTAAAAAAGATAATCTTTTAAATGCAGTTTTAAATAAAAATGTGGGGACAAAAGTTATACCTTAAAGAAATGAACACTTATGGGAGGTGTATTTATTTATGGAACTTTTTTACAACGAAATAGTTTCTGTACATGCAAGAGAAGTATTAGATTCAAGAGGTAATCCAACTGTTGAAGCAGAAGTAGTATTAGGCGATGGTGCCAAAGGAAGAGCTATTGTTCCGTCTGGAGCTTCTACAGGTAAATTTGAAGCTTTGGAATTAAGAGATGGCGATAAAGACAGATTTTTAGGAAAAGGAACAACAAAAGCAGTTGAGAATGTAAATGAAAAGATAGCAGAAGAATTGTTAGGATTGAATGCATTTGACCAAGCTTTAGTAGACCATGTTATGTTGGAATTGGATGGAACTGAAAATAAAGAAAAATTGGGAGCAAATGCAATCTTAGCTGTATCAATGGCAGTTGCAAGAGCTGCCTCTGAATCTTTGGGTGTCCCACTTTACAAATATTTAGGTGGTCCAAATTCAAAAGTATTACCAGTTCCTTTAATGAATATAGTAAATGGTGGAGAACATGCAGACAATTCATTGGATATTCAAGAATTTATGATCATGCCAGCAGGCTTTGCAACATTTTCAAGGGCTTTAAGAGCAGGAGCTGAAATTTTCCATAATTTGAAAAAATTATTACAATCAAAAGGCCATCAAACTGCTGTTGGAGATGAGGGCGGTTTTGCTCCTAACTTTGAATCTAATGAAGAAGCACTTGAATTCATAGTAGAAGCAATAAAAAATGCCGGTTATAAACCTGGAGAAGAAGTATTTATAGCATTAGATTGTGCTGCATCAGAATTTTTTAATGAAGAAAATAAAACATACCATATTGACAAAAAGGATATTTCAGGCGAAGAATTGGCCGAATATTATTTGAACTTAATCAACAAATATCCTATTAAATCAATAGAAGATCCATTTGACCAAGATGATTGGGATGCGTATACCCTATTCACTGAAAAAGTTCAAGACAAAGCCCAAGTAGTTGGAGACGATTTGTTTGTTACTAACGTAAAAAGATTACAAAAGGGAATAGATCTTAAAGCTGCCACATCGATTTTGATAAAATTAAATCAAATAGGTACAGTTACTGAAACTTTAGATGCTATAGAATTAGCAAAAACATACAATTTAACAAATATAATTTCACATAGATCAGGCGAATCAGAAGATACTTTTATAGCAGACTTAGCTGTAGCTACTAATGCTGGTTTTATTAAAACTGGTTCATTATCAAGAACCGATAGAATTGCAAAATACAATCAGTTATTGAGAATTGAAGAAGAACTTGGAGAAATAGCAATATATAAAGGATTAAATTCTTTTTACTCAATAAAAAAATAAAGGATAAAAATTTCCCGGCTAGTTAGATAAGCCGGGATTTTTTTAAAATAAAATTTGTGGAACGTGTTTAACAGGATGATCTATTATATGTCCTTCAAAATCATATGCCTCTTTAATAACTCCTTTTGTAATAACTTCTTTTGGTGAGCCATCCTTAAAAACTCTACCATTTTTCATTACTATTATTCTTTTTGAAAAAATGGAAGCTAAGTTTATATCATGAAAAATAGAAATAACAGTCTTATTCATTGAATCAGAAAATTCCTCAACTAATTTCATCAAAAGGTCTGTATGTCCTGGATCAAGATGTGAAGTGAATTCATCTAATAACAATATGTCAGCTTCTTGGGCAAAAGCTCTTGCAATCATAACCCTTTGTTTTTCTCCTCCAGAAAGATTAGAAAATATTTTATTTTTCATGTTTTCCAAATCTGCATATTGTAAAGATTTTTCTATAATATTTCTATCTTCATAATTTTCAAAAAAAGAAAATCTTTTAGAGTATGGAAGCCTAGCTGTAGATATGATGCTCTCCACATCGTAATTAAATATTGTGTTAAATTCTTGTGGAACTACAGCCAAATACCTCGATAATTCTTTATTAGTATATTTGTTTAGATATTTTCCTTTTATTGAAATTTTTCCTTGATAATTTGAAATCAACTTTGAAATTATTTTTATTAAAGTTGATTTGCCAGAACCATTAGGGCCTATTATAGAAACTCTTTCTCCACTTTTAATAAGCAAATTGTTAATTTTTAAATTAAAATTATCACCATAAGTAAATTCTAAATTTTCAATTTTAATCATGATTTATTCCTACTTTTTTTCATAACGTATATAAATAAAGGAGCTCCTGCTAAGGAGGTAATAACCCCGATTGGGAGTTCAGAAGGAGCAAAAATTGTTCTTGAAATATAATCACAAATCATCAAGAATATTCCACCCAAAAAAAGGTTGTATAACGATGAAAGTCGGGAATGAGGTCCCTTTATCATTCTAACTATATGTGGAATAATCAATCCTACAAATCCTATTATTCCAGCTTTTGCAACAGCTGCTGAAACAGCAAGCACACTTATAACGATCAATAAAATTTTAATTTTTTCTGGATTTATTCCAGAAAAAACTGCTAAATTATCTCCCATAGAGAGTACATTTAACTCTTTAGAAAAGAAAAAAATTGTTGATACTAAGACTGTTAAAACAATAAAAAGAATAATATTATCGTTCCAACCTATGTCGCCTGTAGATCCCATAAGCCATAAATTAACATGAATTAAGTTACGCCAATACATAACAGTTAACAAAGTGGATAGTGAATTAAATAAGAAGCTGATTATAACACCACTTAATATCAATGAGAGAATAGGTATTTTCTTTCCTTCACGGGAAATGTACAATACAATGAAGGTAGTTGCCATTGCAAATGCAAAAGAGAAAAATTCTATTCCAAATATTAATGTTATGCCGAAAACAGAACTTAATGCTGTGTATAAAACTGCTCCAAAACTTGCTCCAGAAGATATCCCTATTATATAAGGATCTGCAAGCGGATTTTGTATTATTAATTGTAAAATATTTCCAGATATAGCCAAAATACTACCAACTAAAAAACTTCCTATGACTCTTGGTAGTCTTAAATCTAATATTAAAGTTTTATACATGGGGTTGGCTTCATCGGTGAATATTTTTATTATTTCTTCAAAAGGTATTTTTACAGATCCAAACGATGTAAAAATAATCACTAAAATAAAACTTATGATTATGGTTAATAGTAAAAGAAGGGGAGAAAATCCCCCCATATGACTTTTTTTTGTCATTTTGTTTCCTTAAAATATTCATACATTTTTTCTATCACATCTAAAATTGATGGCGATGCTTGTGAAGCCTTATCGTTATTTATAGTTAAAATATTTTCATTCTTAACAGCCTTTAAAGAACTGAATTGTTCGGTTCTGTTGATTGTATCAACTAAAGAGTTGTCTCCGGTAAAATAAGATGGAACTATTATTATATCTGGATTTTCTTTTAAAAGATATTCTGGCCCAACAGATAGCCACCCATTATTTCCCGTTAAAGGAGCGGCCACGTTTAAACCCCCAGCCAGTGAGATTGCCTCATTTAAAAATGAACCAGTTCCAGTTGTCCAAATCTCTGATATGTTTTGAACTGAGATCATGGCATAAAAAACTCTTGGTTTATCTTTCCATAAAGAAGTTTTTTTACCAATATCACTTATAGTTTTTCTGAAATCAGCTGAAATGTTTTGAGCCAAATTTCTTTTCTCAAGTATTATTCCCAACTTTTGAACTACTTGTGGGATATCGTTTAAAGAAGTTGGATTAACTACGAATGTTTTAATTCCAAATTCTTCAAGTCTTTCAACTTCCGGTTCTTGGAATCCCCCTGTTAAAAAAACTACATCTGGGTTTAAAGAAATTATTTTTTCCATATTCAATGGGTAAACATTTCCAATTTTTTCTGCTTCTATGTGTACATCCCAATCTGTAACCCCAACGACTTTATCTTCGCTTTTTAAATGCACTAAATAGTCTGAAACTAAAGGAGCAGCAGAAACTATCCTTTCAACAGGGCTTTCGAATTCAACCACTCTTCCAAGATCGTCTACCAATGTGATTGAAAAAGAAAGAACAAAGAACAAGCTTAAAATACTAACCAACAAAAGTTTTTTCATAAAAATCCTCCTAAAAATGTATTACGCCATAAAAAAATCCCCATCATCTTTGGCGCGAAGAGATGAAGGTATCCTATTTTTTTGGAGAATATCCCGACTTATGAGCTGCCTACTAACTGAACCTTCCCAGTAAAACCAGTGGTCTAAATCAGCTTTCGTTCTCAATCACGGTGGCGCGACCGTAACAGATTTTCACTGTTTTCCTCTCCAAAAAAATGGAGGAATTATTAACTTATATATCTTATATAAAAATTATATCAGAATACTTGTCCAAATCCAAATGTAAATCCACCTATTAATTCTTTATTCCAGCCATACTCAAATCTTAATTGGCCCAAGAAAGGCACTGTTAATTTTACACCGGCTCCAAAGGAATAAAGAGGATCGTTTAATAGTTTGGTGAAGTCATTTTCAGCATTTCCGTAATCAAAAAATGTAAAAAGGTCTATTGGTACAGGAGTTTTAGCAACTTCATACATGAGCTCTGTGTTGAATAAGAAATTCGTATCCCCTCTTTTTGCAGAGGTATAAGTTCTAACAGAGTTCATACCACCTACTAAGTATCCAAATAAGTCGTTAGCTGTAGAGTCGTTTGCGTATCCAACTTTTAACCTTGTACCACTTGTAAATTTATAGAAACTTCTGAAGAATTTTCCTTCCAAGTTTAAACCATAATAGTTGTTAGAAAAATTTTCAAAGTTTGCAGCACCAAAAACACTTGAAGAGAAATACTCTCCATTATAAGGCCTATAAGGACTATCCAAACTATTATAGAGATAACCAATGGATCCACTACCCTGGCTTATATCACCTTTATCTTTTGTGTTGTAATAATCATAAGAAACACTATTTGTGATATATGAAAAATCAGAAATCTGATATCTTGGTGAAACATTAAAAGAGATTTGATTTGTAACTGTTGCATTCAAAGTATCGTTGAATAGTCCCTTAGGTGTATATTTGTAATCAAATCCTACACCCAAATTGACATCAGATTTAAACAACTTTATAACGTCATAAGTTAGTCCAACTTTATATTCTTCTTTTAAAGGGTTGATTTCCGTATTGATACCAAAGGTTTGGCCATAACCAAAAGGATTAGGCATATTAACTTCAGCATAACCCGAGAAGCCATAATACCATGGTTTTTCTTTTGGCATTTCCCAGTTTATTCCCCCCATGAGTTTACCTCTCTTAGTAGATTCTATAGGTTTTAAAGAGAAGTTGACATATTCTTCTTCCATGGAAGTTGGGAGTAATTCTACATCTTCGTAAAATCCTGAGCCTGTAAAAGCTGTAACTGTATTTCTGAGATATTTAGAGTTGGCAGGGTCATCTTTTTTCATGTGTACAAAAGAATCAACAATATAATCTTGAGTTTTTGCTGTAGCTTCTTTTGTTATTTCCACATTTCCAATTTTTTTCTCTTTTATATTAAAAGTAAGTATTTTATCCAAATAATCTATTTGTACTTCTGTAAATAAATATTCATTTTCTTTGTAAAGTTGGTTGATTTTATCTATAGATTTTAAAACATCTAAGTTTGAAATTGTTGCATTATCTGTTATTTCTAAATTATCTCTAATTCTAAAATCTTCAATGTAATTGTTCCCTTCTATATTGATAGAATCGAGTTGTTTTTCTCCATCTAAAAATTTTGGCATTTCTCCGCCAATAACAAGCAAAAGCTCTCCTCCAATATTGTCTTCAATATCTATTTCTTCAAAATTTATAGTTGTATTTTCAGAAAAATATGGCATTTCCCTTAATGTACCTATTAATTTTTGCATTGATTCATTTGAAGGGTATGTTTCTTTTTTTGGAGACCTAAAAAGGAAGAATTTGTCCTTCCAGTCTTTTCTGAAATTAAACTGAACTCTATTTTTTATCTCTTCTTTGTCCAAATATTGAAAATCATCTGTTAATTTTAAATCCCAAAGAGAATACTCTTTGATGATTAAAACCAGTGTGTCAGACGAATATTTTGTGTCTTTTGTCTCATATTCATCAAGTGATAAGTTGTCTCCTGAAAGATTTAAGTTAGAATCTATAGAAATATATGGATATCCCTTACTACTATATAAATTGTTAATTTGTTTCAAAATATCCTTATAATTATTGACATTTAATGGTAGTCCAGTCTGAACTTCTATGCTATCTTTTATGATATCTTTATTAACTAATTTATCACCATCTATTTCAATTGCATAATCTCTTATGATGGGATTATAAGTTATTAAAAATTTTAATAAGCCTTGCTCTTCATTTAATATAAAATCAATAGACGAAAAATATCCCAAATTCCCCATCTGCCTTATAGCAAGTTTTATATCGATTTCACCAACATATTTTCCTTCTTCAATATCGTAATCTTCTAAAATAGAATTAACACTTGTGGCTGTGAAGCTTATATCTTTGTCAAATTCAATAGTTTCAAGTTTTGTGATTGAAAATGATATCACTACAACCATCAATAGAGTTAAAAGCAGTAAAAATTTCTTCATTTTATATATCCTCCCTAATTTTATTTTCTAATGAAATTATTAATTCTTTAATTTCTTTCATAATTGATATTTTATTTAAATCATCTATAAATTTTTTCAAATTTTTAGTATTCAGATTATATTCATTATCTTTATAACATCTTTTAATAACCCAATCTACATCATTATTTAAATATATTACACTGAATATAGTAGAACCCAAATCACCAATTGGTTGACAATCTATATGATTTTTTTTAAACTTACATTTTATAGTTGTTCCCTTGTCTTTTTTTGAATCAATTTTGAAATAACCTCCCGTTATCTCTGAAGAATATTTTAAAAAAGGCAGTCCAAAACCAATTTTTTTAACTCTTTCTTTTTTAGTTGTAAAAAAAGGATCTAAAGCCAAATTTTTAGTTTCGTCATCCATCCCTTTTCCATCATCTTCAACAATAAATTCAAAATTTTCTTCATCCTCATAAATTTCGAGTTTACAATTGCTGGATTTTGCATATGCAGCATTTTCACAAATATCCAAAATATGATCTGATATGTTAGTTAGTGTTGCCATATAGGGTACACCTTCTTATTGTATATCGCTTCTTTTAACGCTATAAAAGATCTATTTTTAGCTCTTACTTGGCATGAAAAATGGTTAAGTTCATCAGGAGTATGCGCATCATTTCCAAAGATAAAATTGCTAAATCCAAGGTCTTTTGCAAATTCAATTTCTTTTTCATTTTTAACTTCTACTGCATCAAATTCAATATCTTTTGGTGGTAACCCTAATTGAGTTATAAGTCCAAAAGCTCTGAATATGTGGGCAGGAAAAACAATAGTTTCATATTTTTTTGCTTCCATAACAAGTTTATTTATACTATATTTTGAAGAACTACCCAAATAAGGGTTTTCTAATATATATTCAAAATCACCTTCACCATTTAAACAAATTTGATATCCAAATTTTTCAGGATCGTATTTGTTAATAATGAGAGAACTTTCTATAAATTTTCCGAATTTTTCTGCTTCATCCAGTTTGTTAAAAAGAATTATTACATGAACCTCTTCAATAGTCTGTACTTCTATTCCAGGAACTATTTTAATATCAGTATTACTAAAATAATTAATAAATGGCCTGATATTTCTAGTAGAGTTGTGATCTGTAATAGCTAACCAATTAATATTGCTTTTTAGCAACAACTCTTTGTATAGATCTGAAGACATTGAGATATCAGCGCATGGAGATAATACTGTATGATTATGAAATGAACAATTAAATAGAGCCATTATCTTTTAAAATTTTGTATATTTTTCCAGTTATTTCAAAACCAGATAATTCGGTTTTTAAAAGATTAATTCTCATATCCTTAGCTCTTTCTAATGTTTCTGGCAAGTAATTAAGATTTTCAGGAATAAGAATCGCTTTTGCCCCTATAACTTCTGCTACTGCTATTATATTTTGGTGAGTTTGATGGGTTATCCATATGCAATTTTCTTTACCATTTCTCATTACTTCAGATAATAGATCGCCGATAACTCCAGCATTTATTTTAACTTTTAAATTACCTTCATTTACTAATTCCAAGTTAAACTCAGAAATAATGTCTTCTAATATCAATGTTATCCCCCCTGATCATTTAAATAAAATAACATTTCAAGTTTTACCCCTTTATTCAGACTCGATATCAAGGTCATCCTGTCAGAAAATCTTTTCATATTTGGTAATCCCATGCCAGCTCCAAATCCTTTTTCTCTTACGTTTTCTGGTGCCGTTGAATAACCTTCAGTCAATGCAGTTTCAATATCTTCTATTCCTTTACCCCTATCTTCTATAAAAACCTTTATATGGTCTTCATTTATCCAGCAATAAATACATCCTTCAGAGTTAGAATGTATTACTATATTTGCCTCGCCCTCATATGTTGAAATAGATATTTTTCTAACTAAATCTTGTTTTATACCTTTTTCAATCAAAAATTTTTTCAATTTTGTAGCACCTAATCCGACCATTTCAACAGATTTATAGTTAACTTTGAATTTAAAATCAGAATTTTCTCTATTTACTTCTTCACCTGTAATAGAAGAAACAAATTGTTTATTCAAAGTTTTATACCTTCGGTCATCATGAACATATATATATCCAAGTTTCTTGAACATCCACTCTAAAATATCCAACTTGGTTACTACCCCAACAACTTTACCCGAATCATTACAAACTGGGTATCTACCAAATTTTTTTGAATCATTTAATTCCAAAAACTTCATTATAGTGTCAGTGTTAGAGAGGTAAACAACATCTTTTGTCATCCATTTATCAACACGATCGTTTAGATCCCCACTTTCAAAAACTTTGATTATATCTTCAATGGAAAGTATACCAGCTAACTTTAAATTTCGCTTAATTACAGGCATGCCAGAAATACCCTTTATTCTCATAACTTCCTTAGCATATTTAATTTTGGTTTCTTCAGTAACTACTATGGGAGGAGAACTCATAATATTTTCTATTGAAGTATTAGAGAAAACTTTTGATAAGATATTCACAAGCTTATCTACATCATTATGAGGGCTGATCATTTCAATGCCTCATCTGTTCCCATAGAGTCTTTAAGACCATTATTATAAAGAACTGCACAAGCTACATACATAGACAAATTTGATTTTAATATTGTAATATCAAGATCTTTAGCAATTTTAATAATATTTTCTTTTATTTCTTTACCTCTAACAAATATTATTCCTTTTGCTCCTATTACAGCTGCTGTAGTAATTGTTTGAGGGCTAGTTAATCCTGTTATAAGGAACATATTCTCTTTTGAAAAAGCAAGAAAATCTGACATTAAGTCAGAAGCCCCAGCGTATTCTATGTCAAATTCATTTATATTATCAGATTTGGTAATTACTTTGGATTTTGTTAGTTCTATAAGTTTGTCTAAATTCATGTTTCACCCCTTAATCTAATATATTTCCTTTGTAATCGTTTTTAATGAAAGATTCATAAGTCCAAGGGCATTTTTCTTTAAAAACCTCGGCAATTGCTTTGGCGTATTCCTGAATTTCCCATTGTGCATGTGAATCAGCCCTTAAATCAAGAAAATGCATTATAGCCCTTGCATTTGTAGTAAGATAAAATTCAGTATACTGACCAACAGGCAATACAGTTCTTGCCATTTCTCTCGCAACTCCCATATCCAGTAATTCTTTGTACACTGAATAAGTTTCATCGTAAATCTTTTCAATTTTATTTATGGCTTTTTGAGTTAGTTCTTTATCATCGGTTTTAAAACTTCCCTGTTTATTTTTTGTGTCCTGTATTCTAATATGATCTGGAAGATAAAATTCATCTGCTTGCTTGCTGGTATATCTTCTACTTATTTCATTTGGAGACATTCCTATTCTATGTCTAAACCATTGTCTGACAACAAAAATAGGGGCTTTGACATGGAAAGTAAAAGAAATATGTTCAAAAGGTGAAAAATGTCCATGTTTTAAAAGATAATTGATCAACTTTTTATCTTTTTCTTCGGTAGATAGTTCTTTTCCATATGAAACTCTTGCAGCTCTAACGGCAGATCTATCATCTCCCATACAATCTACAAGATGTACAAAACCTTTATCTAAAACATTAATTTTCATGTTCTTCATCAGAGATTTCAGTCCTTTCTTTTGGTGATTTTTTTATCAATAAATAGTATGTAAAGAAAAAAACAAATGAAAAAAATAAAAAATAAGGTAATATGTTGATTAAAAAATTTTCAACCATAAAATCAAAATTTATTTTTTTTAACAACAATTGAGCTTCCTTGTTGTCTTTATTAAAATGTAATGATTTTTGAAGTAATATTCTTACCATATTCAAATTTTTCTTTTTATCCTCTTCATAATAAGAATTGGCCAATTTAAAAAGAGAGTTTGGATTTTGTGGGTCATAATCTAAAGAAGTCTTATAATATAATATTTTTTGCGAATTGGTATTTGATATGTCTCCCATTAATTCATAAGAAGAAGAAAGGACATACTTATTATTTGATTGTTCTATTACATTTTCCAGAATTTTAATAGATTGAGAGTTGTTTTCTAACTTTTGAAATCCTTTTGCAAAAATCAACATAGTTCTATCATTCTTTTCTATGAAGTTTGTGTAAATTTCGTATAGGTTTTTTAAATCTTCATAGCGTTGAGATTCGAAGGATATAGTTGTCAGAAGCTCTATTATAGATTTATTTTCAGGAAAATTTTTGTATATATTGTTTAATTTTGTAAAAGATTCTCCAGGTTCGGCTATATATTTTGAATACCATTTTATGTAAGAAAAATAATATGCCGATAAAGGGTTTAATCCTATATTTTCTTCAATTTTTTTTGTTTTTTCTATTATAGTTTGTTCCAAAGAAAGGCTTCTTTCTTTTTCCCAAATTCTAAAAGAGAAAGTAGTGAAAAGAGAGTTTAAAATAACCGAGTTATCATAATTGTTCAAGGCATTTCTCAACCTATTTTGTATAAAACTATAGTTATAAGGCATACTTTCAGAAAGAATATTTAAAGCTATAGAATCATCTGAACTCAAACTTTCCATATTTTCTGACCTTAACATATTAGCAGTATTTTTATAGGCTTGATTCCCCGTTTCTATGTATTTCAAATACAATCCCAGGGCATTTAAGTTTTTATCTGATTTTCTTATTAGCTCATCAGGTTCAAAAGAATAAACATAATTATCCAATTTTGTAGAAAATAAGCTGACCGACATTAAAAGAATAATAAAAAAAATAAAAATATGTTTTAGTTCATTCATTTTCCTCATTATAACCTCTCATAATAATTTTGTCTTCATGTAAAACAAATCTGACTTTTGTTATCTCTTTGTTTGGGAAAAACTTTTTCTTATGTATCATTATTTCTGCACCAGGATATATGACTTCTTTTGCTATGATTTCTCCACCTTCTTTAGAATTATCAATAGATTTTTGAAGTCTTTCTAAATGTATTTCATTTTTTGATAAATTGCTTTTTAATTCTTTAGCAGTTTGTACAGTTTTTCTATATTGTTCAACCTTATCTTCTGTAAGCTTATTTTCTTTTTTCAATTTCATCAAACCCTTTAAGATAATTGATAACTTTTTTAGATTTTGAACATCTAAGGCTATTTGACTTTCCAATACCGTCATTTCTTCATTTAAAGTTGGAGGGACCCCTACCTCACAGCTTGTTTTTACACTCATTCTACTCCCAATATAGGGGGCAGAAATTAAATTTCCTGCCATTAATGTTCCTCCAGATATTCTGCCATTCTTATCAATTATTTCTATTTTTTCTCCAGCTTTTATCAGGGAATTTATTGAAGACTGATTGATTATAACATCTTTTTCAACCTCAATATCTGCATTTTCCACATAGTTAGTTTCCAAGTATTCAGCTTTTATAATACCTTTGTTTCCACCCTTTATGCCATTTACTTTTATAGTTCCTCCAGATATTAATGTTGCGGCTTCTACTACTCCATCTATTATAATATCTTCTTCAGCTTCTACAATAAATCCTGGCTTAACATTTCCTTTTATTATAACTTTTCCTGGAAACCTAACGTTCCCAGTTGAATAGTCAACATCGCCTTTTATTGTGTGTACTTTAGACACATCTATATAAAAAGTATTTTGATTTTCTTTTTTAAAAATCAACTCACCTGGAATTGATGAATATATCTTTCCATTTTCTACCCTTGTGTTTTTACCAGTTACAACTTTTGGGTCTTCGCCTTTAAGTCCTTCTATCTCGTTACCATAAACATCTTTACCAGGTTCTCCCTTTTTTGCAGGAATAATTTCCGCAATTAACTCTCCTTCTTCCAAAGAAATTATGTTTGACCTTTCTCTCATGTTCATATATCTTTCAGATGATAAATTTTTTTTCTTTTTAACATGTAATTGCAATCTTCCTTTTTCACCATTCTTTGGACCCACTCCATAAGCCACAGAATATTCCTTTTCATAAATGGGATTGTTAACTATGCTATTAATAACATCTTCTTGAATTCCATATACAATTTCGTTGCTATGTAAAACTGAGTGTATTTCTTCTTTATTTGGTTTTGCCCCATCATCAGTTAAGATTATGTTCGCAACCATATTATCCCCTGAAACCTTAATTTTGTATTTAGCCATAAATAAACCTCCAGATTAAACTAAAGTTTTTGAAAGTATTTGCATATTTCCCCCATCAATATCTATCCATTCAATACTATCAAAAACACTTTTTATAATGAAAACTCCTAAGCCACTATCTTGATAATCTTCTAAATCTCTATGTTTTATATTATCAACATTTATCTTTGGACCTTCATCTTTAATAGAAACTGTTAATTTATTTTTTTCTAAATTTATCTCAAGATAAATGTTGTTTTTTTCTTCAAAATTGTAAGTATGTTCTATAATGTTTGCGATAGCTTCATTAATAGCCAATTCAATCATAAAAATTTCTTCTGAATTGTCATAATTGTTTAACTTTAAAAATTCTTTTAATGTGGATCTAACCAAGCGTATATATTTTTTATCAGATAATATTCCCAAAGTAATTTTTTGCATTAATCACCATCACCAAATTAAGAATTTTGCCTTCCATCTATTTATTTTAACACGGCCTGATTCGAGATTAAAATCTTCTGCGATATTCTTCTTCATCAAAATCATTACAGGTTTTAAAGTTTTTATAACCTCTAATCCTCCATGATAAATGTATTTTGGAGCTAAGTCTTCAGGTATTTTCAAAATTTCTTTTTTATAAAGCGAAAAAACTATTTTAGCGTCATCCTCACCAATAATATTTGTTAACTCATTAAAATTTTTATTTCTTGAAATTTCTTCTAATTCTTTTGCTTCATTTAATGAATATGAACAACCACAATATTTTTGTCTATAAATATCATATGTTCTACAAATTTCTGATGCCCTTTTTACTCCATTGTTTGATCTAAAATTAACGTATAAAAATTTTATACCATAATAATCTGCAAAATAATCTCCCCATTTTTTTATGGTAGAATGTGATTTTCTTGGAGAAGCTAATAAAGTTGTTGAATAAAAATCAAAGTTTAATTCTTTTGCTTTTTTTGCTGATTCTTCTAATCTAAATTTTATACATTCTTCACATCTATTATTCAAATTGTTTTTTATTTTAGAATAAAAAATTTTTGGGTCATAATTATCATCAACAATTTCAAAGCCCCATTTATTTGATAATTTAATTAACTCTTTTTTCCTTTTATTATATTCTTTTTCTGGATATATATTTGGGTTGTAAAAAAAAGTTTTTGGTTGGTACCCCTGGGTTAATAACCTTTCAAAAGAAATAGTTAAATCAGGTGCGCAACAAACATGAAGAAAAATTTTCAAAAATCTATCATTCCTTCCAAATTACTCAAAATTGTTCTTTTTAGTCCAATATTGTACAAATCTTCAAAATTTTCTATCTTTTTATATAATCTGTAGTTAACAATTTTTTCAGCAGTTGTTTTTCCTATACCGGGAAGACTTTCAAGTTCAGATATTGTTGCTTTATTTACATTAATTTTTTCATCATTTAATTTAATTATTTTTTCACTCACATAAATATAGTTTTTAATTTTATTGTAGGTAGCTTTCCCTATACCACTTACTTTCATTACGTCTTCTTTTTTGGTGAAATTATATTTATTTCTGTAATCAATTATATTCTTTGCTTTGGCTTCACCAATACCAGGAATATTGACCAAATCATAAACTGTACAATTAATTAAATCAACTTTAACAATAGAAGATTCAAAAACAAGATTGTTCTTTTCTTTTATTGTGAATCCTATTGCAAAAACAACTATAATAAATAACAATGAAAAAAGCATTTTTAGTTTCATTTTTTAACCCTCATCAGAATAAAAAGTTATTGATTTTAAAAATCTATCTTTTATACTTAACCCTGTTAAATTTTGGAATCTATTTTCATCCATATTTTTGAGATAATCAAGAGCTTCAGAATATTCTTCAAAAATCCCAGCCATTATAGCAAAATATTCATTATTACTCTGTGTATAGGAATTTAAAATGTAAACAGGTAGTCCTGATTTTCTCAAAGTATTAGCCGGAAGATAAGCTGGAGCTTGGTCAAAATAAAGATACAACTGAACAGCATACATTTTTTGTTCTTCTTCATTTTTGTAGTCTTCTCTATAGAGATAATATTTATCATTGTTTATAAAAATATAGTATAAAATATCTTCTTCATAAGCCTCTACAGCATTTTCTAATAATTCTTGCCTTGTTTCAAAAACTTTCACAGCGCCTCTATTGTTTTGATATAAAGTATTAGTGGATCTTTGAAGTAAACTATAATAATTAAGTTCTTGCAATTCTATATTAGACGTATTAGGCTTAATTTCAAGTTTAGGTAGTTTAATTTCAACTGTTTCTGTAATTGCCTCAGTTGAATTTTCTTTGGGAGAAGTTTTTAAATCATTTATGCTAATTTCTAAGTTGTTCATCTGTTGCTTCAAGTATATAGAATAAGAGGTTAAAAGAAAGGCTATAAATGGTAGTATAAAGACAAATATTACTACGACCATAAAACCTTTATTAGATTTTTCATTCAAAACAATTCACCTCTTAAAAATATCAAGAATTCTTCCAAATGATTTTTGAGTTCTTGATATGTTATTGTTATTTGTTTGCACTTGCCTTTTTCTATGATAATATCTTTTGTAGATTTTGTGTTGTTTATAACATCAACTTGTTTTATCAAATTTGTTAGATTAAAACCCAAATAATTCAAAAAAGATAAAAATTGTTCTACTTTTTCTATAGAAATAAATCCATTTAAATAGCTTATGAACAAGATAAATAAAAATATAAATCCGTCTATTTCAACTATATCATTTTTAAATAAAATATTTTTTCTAAAAATTTTGCTTTTTATTCTATCTCCTGGAAAATATCCATAAGAGGATAAAAGAGATATAGAAAAACTTAGACCATTATTTATAAAATCAAAAAAGTCCAAATCATTATTTCTTTTAACATAATTCTTGGTAAGATCTGAATATTTACTTTCATTTATATACCCTAAAAAAAATGGGTATATAAATGTTTTTTTATCAGTTAATTTAGGATTTTCTGTTATCAAAAGAGGATCGATATAAAGAAAATCTGGATATCCATCTACTTGTAAAAAATCTTCTTGAAAATTCATGTTTAAGTTAAATGAACCTTTTAAGGGTGGAACTATCATTGTTTTTAAATTGGTTGGTATAAAAATCAACAAGTTTTTGTTAAAGCCTACAGAATTATATGTATAACCAGCTAAACTCAAAACTTCATTTCCACCAAAACAAATTAAATTTGAAATATTGTCTTTATTGATTTTATCTGATAAATCTAAAAATTTATCCAATGATTTTGCATCTTTTCCTGAACGAATGAATTTTTGATTTTTAATTTTAAAAACATCTCTAAGATTGGATTCAAATACCATCAAAGATGAATAATAGTCTTGATACTTATTTAAAATTTTTTTGGATATGTTATCTTCAATAAAAATATTGATTTCTTTTTCAAAAGAAGTAGAATATAAATAATTTTTCAAAATATCACCTTACTCAAAAGTTGAAATAAAATTTGAAACTGTTTCGTTATTTCTTTCATTTGTACCATTTTCATATATAATTAATTTTTTGTATGTAGTTGAAGATAACATTTTACCTATTTCAACTAAATCAGAATTTGATAAGTTCAATTTCGCTTCAGAACTAACAGTATCAAGGTTGTTTCCCAAGGTAATTATCAAGAAATCAGGTTCAAAGTTATCTATTTCTAATATGGCTTTTTCTAAAACTCTTTTAAAAGTTCTTCCATCTGATCCTCTGTCAATCGGGAAATTAATGTTATAACTTCTTCCTTCCTCTTCACCGATTTCCCATTCAAAACCACAGGTATAAGGGAAATTATCTACAGGATTAATATGTATACTAATAGTTAAAACATTACTGTCATTGTAAAAAATTTCCTGTGTCCCATTTGCATGGTTTAAATTCAAATTTAAAATGGCAATGAAACCATTTGTTTTAGATTGTATATATCTTGCTGCAAGTGCAGCATTATTTAAATAACACCCTCCGCCAGCAATACTTATACCTGCATGTATTCCTCCAGGTCTTGTTAAAGAAAATACTGATGTTTCTGGATATTTCAACAACAAATCTGCTCCAGTTAAGGCATTTTTAACTGAAATCCAAGCCATTTCAAAAGTATTAGACATTATAGGAGTTTGATTATCATAAACACGGTCATATCCAAAAACTTTCGGAAAATACTCTTCTCCACTGCTCAGGGATTTTGATTTGTTTTTTAGCCAAAAAATATAATCAGCCTCGTGAACTAAATACAAATAAGATCTTGGGAAATCTTTAGGCTTGATAAAATTTTCTTTATAACCAATAGAAAGAGTGCTGATCAAATTTTCGATACATTCAGATGTATCGTGATGATCTACAAATTTGTTATTTTCTATTTTGCTTTTTGGTGTATAAAAAACATGTCGAGGATCATAAATTATTTTCATAAATTATCCTCCATAGAGCTGATTTTATCAACCCTTCTTTTATGTCTTCCCCCTTCAAATTCAGTTTCCAAAAATTTATCTACCGTCCATTCAGCAAGATCTGGACCAGTTAGCCTTCCAGCCATAACTAAAACATTTGCGTTATTATGTTTTCTGGCATATTCTGCCATAGTTGGATATAGGCATAATGCCCCTCTAATGCCTTTTACTTTATTAACAGCTATTGACATTCCAAGCCCAGTGCCACACATAGCTATCCCAATATCAGATTCTTTACTTGATACATGTTCACCCAGTTTTTTTGCATAATCTGGATAATCTGTACTTTCTTTATTATACGTTCCAAGATCAATTACTTCTACATCTTTTTTGTTTTCTAAATATTTTCTTAAATGTTCTTTCAATTCAAAAGATGCATGATCTGAAGCTAAAGAAATTTTCATATAATCCCCCTTTTTAAAATTAAGAAATATTCATTAATTTTGATAAACCTACCATTTCAAAAAGTTCTTTAATCTTCTTATCGATATTTATAATGGTTAAAGAGCCACTCTTGTTTTGTAAATCTTTATGAATAGATATTAAAGCTCCAATACCTGCAGAATCAAGATAACTAACTTCTTTGAAATCCATCACTATGTTGTTGTTATTCATTTTTTTAACTTCTTCTTTAAGTTTTTTAGAATTATTTAGATCAATTTCGCCCTTGATCTTCAAAATATTATTTTTTTTGTCCAATAGTATTTCCATATTTTCCTCCTCACATGGTTCTTATTAATCCAACCATTTTTCCTTGTATTTTCAAAATTTTTGGATCAACTTCTATAATTTCCATTTCAGAATTTTCTGGTACAAGATGAATTAACCTATCACTTATTTTCTTAAAAGTTTTCAATGTTGCGTAGTTATTTTCAAGCAAAGCAACTATAATATCTCCATCATCAGCATAATTTTGTTTTTTAATAATGACATGATCACCTGACTTAATGTGAGCTTCAATCATAGAATTTCCTTCAACAATTAAAGCGAAATATTCATTGTTTTTCGGAAAATAGTTTACTGGTAAAGTTACCCTATCTCTTATTTCCTCAACTGCTTCTATAGCAGCCCCAGCTGCTATTTTGCCAATTACTGGAACTAAGGTTTCCCTGGTAAAAATTTCTCCTGATTTTTCCGTTAATCTTATTCCTCTTGACACTCCCTTTCTTTCGATATAGCCTTTTTCTTCAAGCGTAATTAAATGTTTGTGAGCTGCTCTGGGACTTTTAAAACCAAAATGTTTCATGATATCTCTTACACTTGGAGCATAACTATTTTTCTCCATATATTCCTTTAAATACTGTAAAATTTGGGATTGCCTACTTGTCAATTCCTTCATTTTCTATCCCCCTTAAATATTTTCATCATCTTCATCTACTTTTACAACTATCATGCCGACAACCTCATCGTCGGGAGATAGCCTAACAGTTATCACACCTTGAGTTACCCTATTCAAAACGCTAATGTTATCTATGGTAGTTCTAATAGCTTTACCATTTTTTGTGAAAATCAATATATCTGAGCCATCATTAATTGATAAAGCTGATACGATTGTACCTATTTTTGTAATGTCCCTAACAGTCTTAATTCCAATGCCGCCTCTATTTTGCCTTCTATAGGAAGAAAATTTTGTTCTCTTCCCATAACCTTTTGAAGTTATGATCATTAGTTTTTTATCATGCTCTACTAAAACTGCGTTTACTACTTCGTCATTCTTTCTCAACTTTATAGAATTAACCCCAGAGGCTCCTCTACCCATATTTCTAACATCTTTAGAACTAAATCTAAGAGACATCCCATTTTTTGTCACTAACAAGACATCATCATCAAGACTGTTCATAACTAAAGCATCAACAACCATATCATCATCTCTTAAATTTATAGCTCTTATGCCTTTTGTCCTTGCATTTGCAAATTCAGATAAAGATGTTTTTTTAACTTTTCCTTTTTTTGTAAAAATCATGATATCTTTTTCATAATCACCTTTAAGAGAAACAGTGGTAATTGCCTTAATACTTTCGTCTTCTGTCAAGTCAAGATAATTTGCAATGTGTTTACCTTTTGTAGTTTTTTGAGACATATCTATTTCATATGCAGGTAGTTGATAAGCCTTACCAGCAGAGGTGATGATCATTAATTTAGATAATCTGTTGGTGTACAATATTTCCAACACACTGTCATTATCAGAGATTTTTAATCCTTTAACCCCTTTACCTCCTCTTCCTTGAGCTTTATATTGAGAAGAAGGAATGGCTTTTATATATCCCCACTTTGTCAAAACTATTATAATGTCTTCATCTTCAATTAATTCTTCATATTTTTTCAAATCTGATTTATATTTAAGTATTTTTGTTCTTCTGTCATCGCCAAATTTATTTTTTATTTCGTCTAATTCTTCTTTTATAATATCATTTAACACATTTTGGTTTTGAAGAATTGTATTACAATAACTGATTTTTTCTGTTAATTGTTTTAATTCAGAAGTTAGCTTGTTGATTTCTAATTTAGAAAGACTAATTAACCTCATTTCAGATATAGCTTTAGCTTGCTCTTCGGATACGTCTATTGTAGCCTGAAGGTTTGCCAAGGCATCTTCAACTCCATCAGAATTTCTTATTATTTCTATTACTGTATCAATTCCATCAACTGCTTTAATTAAACCTTCTACAATATGAGCTCTTTTTTTTGCTTTTTGTAAATCGTATTCAGTTCTCTTTGTTATAACATCGACTCTATGTTCTAAGAATGCTTGGATTAGACCTTTAAGGTTCATCAAAGAAGGTTTACCTTTGTTGATAACATTCATTTGAACTGAAAAAGATGATTGTAATGATGTATGCTTTAGAAGATCGTTAATCAATCTTTTAATATTTGCATTTTTTTTGAGTTCTATAACTAACCTCATACCTCTTTTATCAGTTTCGTCTCGAACATCTTTTATACCAGAATCTTTTTTGTTTTCTTTCTTTCTAACGGCATAGGCAACTATTTGGTC
This sequence comes from Geotoga petraea, assembly GCF_900102615.1. Classification (NCBI taxonomy): domain Bacteria; kingdom Thermotogati; phylum Thermotogota; class Thermotogae; order Petrotogales; family Petrotogaceae; genus Geotoga; species Geotoga petraea. The sequence continues at coordinate 359,500 of NZ_FMYV01000001.1, forward strand.
TATAATGTCAACCTTTGAAACAGCATAAGGTATTTCAGAAACAATAATAGAAGAACCATTATTATCTTCAACAATTTCGTATTTTGATCTGATAGTGACTTTTCCCCTACCAGTTTCATACATATCTTGAATGTTTTCGCCATCAACAATTATTCCACCAGTGGGGAAGTCAGGGCCCTTAATGAACTCCATTAATTCTTCAGCTTCTGCTTCTGGATGGTCTATAAAATGTTTTATTCCATCGACAAGTTCAGTTAGATTATGAGGTGGAATACTTGTTGCCATACCAACAGCAATACCTGAAACTCCATTCATAAGTAATGCGGGCATTCTTGTAGGTAGAACAACAGGTTCTTTCAAAGAACCATCAAAATTGTCTATGTAATCAACTGTGTTTTTATCTATATCTTTGAGCATGAATTCAGATTCTTCGAACATTCTTGCTTCTGTATATCTCATTGCAGCAGCGGGATCTTTGTCTATGGAACCAAAGTTACCTTGCCCATTTACAAGCATGTATCTCATTGAAAAAGGTTGAGCCATTCTAACTAAAGCATCATATATTGAAGAGTCTCCATGAGGATGATATTTACCCATAACTTCTCCAACAATACGAGCAGATTTTTTATAACTTGATGTATGCTTCAATCCTAATTCATTCATTGAGTACAAAATTCTTCTTTGAACAGGTTTTAGTCCATCTCTAACATCTGGAATTGCCCTACTAACTATTACTGAAAGTGAATAAAGAAGATATGAAGTTCTAAGTTCATCAACAAATCTTTGATCTTCGTGTCCACCGTGTATTATTTTATCGTTGTTTTCTTCGCTCACAAAAATACCTCCAATTAAGAAACTCTTAGTCCAGGTTCAATATCTCTATCAACTGTCAATACAGTTAATTCTTCCTCATTTTTAGCAGCTAAAAGCATACCTTGAGATTCAATCCCCATAAGTTTAGCTGGTTTTAAATTTGCTACAATAATTATTTTTTTACCAACTAAATCTTCTGGTGAGTAATATTTTTTAATACCAGCTACTATCTGTCTTTTCCCTAATTCTCCAACGTCTAATTTTAATTTTAAAAGTTTATTTGATTTAACAATATCTTCTGCCTCTTCAATTTTTGCTACTCTTAAATCCACCTTTTTAAAATCAGGAAATTCTATTAATTCAACTACATTGTCTTCTGGCAATTTTTTCTCCTCCTCTTTATTCATAACAATCACTTTTTCCCATTTTTTTGTATCAATTCTTTGAAAAACTGGTTCTCCAATTGTTGTCTTTTGATTTGATTTTAATTTATTTAACCCTAAATTTTTTTCATTTATATGATTTTGCGAATATCCCAATTTTTCAATTATTTTTACAGAACTTTCGGGCATAATAGGATAAATCATAATAGCAATATTTCTAATCGAATCCAAAAGGTTGTACAAGACTGTAGAAAGCCTATCTTTTTTAGATTCATCATTACCTAAAATCCATGGTTCAGTTATGTCGATATATTTATTGGAAAATCTAACAATTTCCCATAACTTTTCCAAAGCTTGCGTGAATTTTAGATCATCCATGTTATCAAAAAATTCTTTAATATTTGTTTCTATTAGAGAATAAAGTTGTTGGTCTACATCCTCTGATTTTCCTTTAGGTTGAATAACACCATCAAAATATTTAGAAAGCATTGAAAGAGTTCTATGAACTAAATTTGAAAGATCGTTGGCTAAATCAGAGTTGTATCTTGTTATGAGGTTATCCTCGGAAAAATCTCCATCTCTACCAAAATTAATATCTCTCATTAAATAGTATCTCACTGCATCTTTAGAATAAGCATTCATAAGTAATCTTGGATCAATGGCATTACCTAAAGATTTTGATATTTTCTGCCCATTAACCGTTAACCATCCATGGGCAAAAACCTTTTTTGGTAATTCTATGCCTATTGACATCAACATTGCAGGCCAAATTATTGAATGGAACCTATTGATTTCTTTGCCTATCAAATGCAAGTCAGCTGGCCAATATTTTTCAAAATTTTCACTATTATGAATGTAACCCAAAGCACTTATATAATTTATCAGTGCATCAACCCAAACGTAAACTATATGTTCGGGATCATCAGATAAAGGTACTCCCCAATCAAATGTCGTTCTAGTTATGGAAAGATCTTTTAATCCGGATTTTAATATTTGGTACATTTCATTTCTTCTGAAATCTGGTTGCATAAATTCAGGATTTTCCTCATATAATTTTAAAAGGGCATCGTTGTATTTTGAAAGTTTGAAAAAATAATTTTCTTCTTCAACCCATTTTAACTCTCTGCCACACTCTGGACATACTTTTTTTCCACCTTTTTCTTCAATTTCTTCATCAGAAAAAAAAGATTCATCTGGAATGCAGTACCAACCTTCATATTTCCCCTTATAAATATCGCCATTATTTTTCATTTTTAGAACAACTGATTGAACGGTTTTTTCATGTTCTTCATCTGTAGTTCTTACAAAATAATCGTGAGTTAAACCCATATCTTCCCAAAGCGTTTTAAATTTATTTGAAAGATCATCAACTAATTCTTTTGGAGTGATGCCTTTTTCTTTAGCAGATTGCATGATTTTTTGACCATGTTCATCAGTACCAGTCAAAAAGAACACGTCAAAATTTCTCATTCTCTTGTATCTCGCTACAATATCAGCAACTATTGTTGTATATGCAGAACCTATATGAGGTTCTGAGTTTACATAATATATTGGCGTTGTTACATAATACTTTTCCATTAGAGCACCTCCATTATCTTTTCAAGTGATATTATACCATAAATCAAGGTATTCAAAAATGTACTTAATCATCTTTTAATGCTTTTATCATAGATAATTGAATAAAAACATAATTATTCATGTTTATATATATATTTTAATATATTTTTTAATTATTTAAACTTCTATATGATATAATTATTTGATAAATAAAAAATGGAGGTTATACAATGAAGTTCTCGAGATTATATGCACCTACATTAAAAGAAACCCCTGCTGATTCTGATATAAAAAGTCAAGAACTTTTGATCAGGGGTGGGTTTATAAGGAAAGCCGCGTCAGGAATTTATTCTTATTTACCACTTGGTTGGAAAGTTGTGAGAAATATAGAGAAAATAGTTAGAGAAGAAATGGAAAAAATAGAAGCTCAAGAGATTCTACTTCCTGTTATTCAATCTTCTGATATATGGAAAGAATCAGAAAGATGGTTTGATTACGGACCTGAAATGATGAAGTTTGAAGATAGGCATGGCAGAGAATTTGCATTAGGTCCTACACATGAAGAAATGATAACTTCAACTATAAAAAATGAACTTAATTCATATAAACAACTTCCGATGAATCTCTATCAGATAACAACTAAGTATAGAGACGAAATAA